>JADHLS010000510.1 GCA_016780605.1 Reyranella sp. | reverse complement strand
GGACCTCCGGGTCCGCTCATGATCATGATGCGGACCTGGAGGTCCGCGCTCCAATATGAGCGGGCCTGGAGGCCCGCGGTCCGGCAAGATCACTTAGACCACGGGCCGAAGGGCGGCATGTCCTTGCTGGGCTTGAGCGGGAAAGCGGGCGCGCGCTTCTCGAAGAACGACTTGATGCCCTCCTGCGCGTCGGCGCCGGCGGCCAGATAGCCGACGCACTGGAGGTCGAGCGTTACCGCGTCGAGCGGATCCTGTGCGCCCAACATGCTCCACATCAGGCGGCGATTGACGGCGGCGGCGACTGCGGAGGATGTCGGCGCTGCAAACTTCCTCGCCAGCGCCTGCGCCGCCGGCAGCAGCTCGTCCGGTGCATGCACCGAGCGCACCAGCCCGCCCTTCAACGCTTCGTCGGCCCCGAACAGCTCGGCCGTCATCACCCATTCCTGGGCCTGCTGCATGCCGACCAGCCGCGGCAGGAACCAGCACGAGCCCGCTTCCATCGCCATGCCGCGCTTGTTGAAGACGAAGCCGACGCGGGCAGCGCTCGACATCAGGCTCAGGTCCATGGGCAAGCACATGGTGATGCCCACCCCGACCGCGGCGCCGTTGATCGCCGCCACGATCGGCTTCAGACAGTTGAAGATGGCGAGCGTGATCGAATCCTTCGCGTCGCGCTTCTGTGGCTTGGTCCCGTCGTTCCAGACTTGAAAGGCGCCGCTGCCGCCGGAGATGTCGGCGCCGGCGCAGAACGCACGGCCCGCGCCGGTGACGACGATGGCGCGCACTTCATCCATCGCATTCACGCCTTGGAAGAAGTCGATCAATTCCCTGCTCATCACCGTGTTGAAGGCGTTGAGCTTGTCGGGCCGGTTCAGGGTGACGGTCATCACACCGTCCTCGAGGCTGGTGAGCAAAGTCTCGTAGGTCATGATGTTTCCTCACCTTTCCGTTCCGCTCCGCAAGACCGAATGCCGTTGCGCGACCGCGTGGTTTACGAAACATTCGCCGCAACACCCTCGATCTGCAATCCCGGAGGAAGCCGATGTCTCACCTGCTGAAATCCGTCGAAGACGGCGTCATGAAGATCACGCTGAACCGTCCCGACGCGATGAACGCCCTGTCGCGCGACATGATGAACAGCCTGACCGACGCGCTGAACGAGGCGGCGGGCTCGCGCGACATCGGCTGCGTGGTGGTGCGTGGCGCGGGCGACAAGGCGTTCTGCGCCGGCGGTGACGTGAAGTCGATGGCGGCCGGCCGCGACCAGGACAAGACCTACGAGGACAAGGTCCACGACATCCGCATCCGCATGAAGGTGTCCGAGCTGCTGCACGAGATGGGCAAGCCCACCATCGCCATGGTGAACGGCGTGGCCGCGGGCGCGGGACTGTCGCTGGCGCTGGCGGCTGACATGCGGTTTGCCGGCAAGAGCGCGCGCATGACCACGGCCTTCGCCAAGGTGGGCTTCTCGGGCGACTTCGGCTCGCACTATTTCCTGCACAAGCTCGTCGGCACCGCCAAGGCGCGCGAGCTCTATTTCACCGCCGAGATCCTGAACGCCGAGCAGATCGAGAAGCTGGGGCTGGCCAATCGCGTGATCGACGACGCCAACCTCGACAGCGAGACGATGACGTTTGCCAAGAAGCTCGCCGCCGGTCCGCGGGTCGCGTGGTGGCACGTGAAGAAGAACATGAAGGTGGCGGAGGAGGGCACGCTCTCCGAGGCGCTCGACTCCGAGGCCGCCCGCATGATTCGCACCGGCGAGACCGAGGACCACAAGGAAGCCGCCCGCGCCTTTGTCGAAAAGCGCGCACCGGTGTTCAAGGGGTATTGATTCACCTCTTCTCCTCCCCCGTCACACGGGGGAGGGTAGGGAGGGGGAGAGCCCCAGTCGCGCTGCCGGCATGTTTCAGATCATGATCGTTGACTTTCATGAGGTCTCGTCGAGGCCTTCCCCCTCCCTGCCTCCCCCGTATGACGGGGGAGGTGAATAAAAGCCGCGCTGCCACAGCATGAAGCTCTACTGCTCCAACGGCTCGCCCTTCGCGCGCAAGGTCCGCATCGTTCTTGCCGAGAAGGGGCTGGCCTACGAGGTCGACATCCAGGATCGCCTGCGCCCCGTCGAGGAGGCGCTGGGGCCGACGCTCGCGATACCCGTGCTGGATGACGGCGGGCGCCGGCTATGGGAGTCCGACCTCATCGTCGACTACCTGCTGAAGACCTATCCGGAGTCCAGGCCGGACTCGCCGTCGTTGCCTCCGCTCTCGCCGTGGATGACGCGCCCGGATCGCCATTGGGACGACGCCACCGTGCTCGCCACGCTCGCGACCCTCGGGTCGAGCATCGTCAATATCCGGCTGATGAGCAGCGACAAGATCACGCCGGAAAATTCCGATTACCTCGCGCGCCAGAGAATCCGCATCGAGCGCTGCCTCGATTGGCTGGAGGAGCGCGTGACCGACGACGGCTTCGCGCCGGGCTGGTTCTCGATCATGGACATCGCCTTCCTCTGTCCGGTGGCTTTCTGCGAGGCGCGCGAGATCATGCCCTGGCGCGGGCGCCGCAAGCTCGACGCCCTGTTCGACCGCCATCGCGACCGCCCGTCGCTGCTCGCCACGCCGGTCAACGCCAGGCACTGATGCGCAGGCCGCGCAGCAATCCAGCGATGCCCCGCGGCATCAGCACCATCGCCGCGATCAGCAGCACGGCATAGATCAGTCCGGACAGGCCCTTGCCCAACCCGGCGACGACGTCGGGGAAGAATTGCAGGAACAGCCCGCCGGCGATGGCGCCGGCGGGCGCGTACATGCCGCCGACCACCATGCCGAACAGCATCTGCACCGACAGCGCGAAGCCGTAGGTGCCCGGGCCGACATAGCCGAACTGGTAGGACGAGAGGCAGCCCGCGATCGCTAGATACGCGCCGGCCACGCCCGACGCCGCGGCGCGCATCTGGACGACTCGGATGCCCTGCGCCGCCGCGGCAAGATCGTTGTCGCGCGCCGCCATCAGCGCGCGGCCCGAGCGGCTCGCGATCAGGTTGGCAGCGAACCATGCGCCGAAGGCCAGGATCGCGAGCGCCATCAGGAAATTCCAGCGGTCGTTGCCCAGCCAGTCGACGGGCGGGGTCGGGAAATCGAGATAGAGTCCGCCGACGCCGCCGGTCCAGCGTTCGATCAGCCGCCAGCGCAGCAACTGCGGGAAGGCGATGGCGAAGGCGTAGGTCACCAGCGCCTGGGTCCACAGACTGTGGCCGCCGGCGATACGGCCGAGCCCCCAGCCCGCCGCGTAGCCCGCGAGCAGCGCGACGGGCAGGCCCCAATAGACCGGCAAGGGCGTGTGCGCGCCGACCATGGCGGCGCTGTAGCCGCCCAGGCCGAACAGCGCGGCCTGGGCGAAGGAGAACTGGCCGCTTACGCCGCACAGGATCACAAGGCCCGTCAGCGCGATCGCCCAGATCACGGCCTGGGTGAAGCGAAAGACGATGAAATCCGGGAAGCAGAACGAGAGGGCGGCCGCCGCCACGAAGCCCATGGTCCACACGGTCCGCATGGGCGTACCATAGGTGACAAACAAGAGGTTAGGGAGTGAAACGATGAAGCTTCGTCAGTGCGTCTTCGTCTGCAAGGATCTCGAAGGCTCGCGCGAGGAACTGTGCGACATCCTGGGGATCGAGGTGGCCTATCGCGATCTCGGTGTCGCCAAGTGGGGCCTGGTCAATGTCGTCTGCCCGATCGGCCACGACTTCCTCGAGATCGTGACGCCGAGCCAGCCAGGCACCTCGGCCGGCCGCTACATCGAGCGTCGCAAGGGCGACGGCGGCTACATGGTGATCATCCAGGTGCCCGACGCCAAGGCCGAGCGGGCGCGGGTGACGGGCCTCGGCGTGCGCGCCGTCGCCCAGAAGGACCTGCCGGAATACAACTACACGCACTTCCATCCGTCGGACACATCGGGCGTGCTGCTGTCGCTCGACACGACCTTTGCGCCGCCGGGCGTCGATCCCAAGTTGTGGTGGCCGCCGGCCGAGAAGGACTGGCTGAAGCACGCACGCTCTGACGTCACCAACGGGCTCGCCGGCGTGGAGATCCAGGCCGAGGATCCGGACAAGGCTGCGGCCCACTGGTCGAAGCTGCTCAATCGTCCGGTCAAGGACGATATCATCATGCTCGACGACGACGGCGAGATCCGCTTCACGCCGATCGTCGACGGGCGCGGACCGGGCGTCTCGGCCTACGACGTCAAGGTCGTCGACCGGGAGCGCGTGCTGGCTGCCGCCAAAAAGCGCCACAAGCAGCACGGTCCGGCACAGGTCGAAGTCTGCGGCTGCCGGATCAACCTTGTATGAAGCCGGTCCTGATCGTCGGCAGCTATCTCTCGCCGTACGTGCGCAAGGTGCTGGCGTGCCTGGAGGTGAAGGGCATGCCTTACGAAGTCGACCATATCGTGCCGTTCTTCGGCAATGACCGGTTCTCCAAGCTGAGCCCGCTGCGGCGTATTCCCGTGCTGGTCGACGGCGATCTGGTGCTGTCTGATTCCTCGGTGATCTGCCAGTACCTCGAGGACAAGCAACCCGATCCCGCGCTCTTCCCGAAGGACATCGCCGACCGCGCCCGCGGCCGCTGGCTGGAGGAATTCGCCGATACCCGCATGGGCGATGTCTTCATCTGGCGCTACTTCAATCAGATCGCCATCCGTCCTTCGGTGTGGGGCGAGAAGGGCGATCGCGAGATGGTCGAGCGTACCCTCAAGGAGGAGATCCCGGCCGTGCTCGACTACCTCGAGGAGGAGGCGCCGGCAGACGGCTTCCGTTTCGGCGCCCTGTCGGTCGCCGACATTGCCATCGCCGCGTTCTTCCGCACCGCTGCCTTCGTGCGATTCCAGATCGACGCCACGCGCTGGCCAAAGACGGCGGCCTGGGTCACCCGCGTGTTCGCGACCCCCGCCTTCGTCAAGCTCGCCAAGATCGAGGACGCCGTCCTGCGCGTGCCCGTCGCCGAGCAGCGCAGCGCTCTGAAGGCCATGGGCGCTCCCATCAGCGCC
>JADHLS010000509.1 GCA_016780605.1 Reyranella sp. | reverse complement strand
TGGCGTGGCCCTTCTCCTTTTCCTGCGCCTTGGTCTCGGTCACCGGCGCAGGCATCTCGATACGGAAGCGCAGATCGCGTCCGACCACGGTCTGCCATTCGGCAGGTTGCGCGTGCGCGACTGCAGGAAGCAGCAGCGCAGCGAAAATCACTAGACGACGATTCATGCCAGCGGGACCATCGCCCCGACAGTATCAGTAGGCGTGGTCGCGGAACAACGGGGCGAAAGAGCCCTTCCATTCGCCCTGCCACTTGGCCAGCAGCTCGTCGGCTGGCGCGAGTCCGCTCGCCACGGCGCGGTCGAGCGGCGCCAGGTAGATCGTCTCGTCGTTGCCGTGCGCATCCAGTCGCTTGCGCGCCCGCAAGCCGGCATGGGCGATCTCGACCACCTCGCGGCCCCATTCGCTCAACGGGCGGCCGCGGAAGACGGTGGAGAGGCCGGTCTTGGGCGTCTCGGCACGCAGGAAGTCGTGTTCGGCGATCGTCCAGTCCTTCACCAGGTCCCATGCCGCATCGAGCGCTGTCTGGTCGTAGAGCAGGCCGACCCAGAACGCCGGTAGTGCGTTCAGCGCGGGCAAGGGCCCGGAATCGGCGCCGCGCATTTCCAGAAAGCGCTTGAGGCGCACCTCGGGGAAGGCTGTCGTGACGTGGTCGGCCCAGTCGTTGACGGTCGGCAGCTCGCCCGGCCGCGCCGGCAGCTTGCCCTTGAGGAAATCGCGGAAGCTCTGGCCCGAGGCGTCGATGTACTTGCCGTCGCGGTAGACGAAATACATGGGCACGTCGAGCATGTAGTCGGCATAGCGCTCGAAGCCGAACCCGTCCTCGAAGACGAAGGGCAGCATGCCGCAGCGGTCGGGGTCGGTGTCGGTCCAGATGTGGCTGCGGTAGCTCTTGAAGCCGGAGTCCTTGCCCTCCTTGAAGGGCGAGATGGCGAACAGCGCGGTGGCGAGCGGCTGCAGCGCCAGCGAGACGCGGAACTTCTTCACCATGTCGGCTTCGGACTCGAAGTCGAGATTGGTCTGCACGGTGCAGGTGCGCAGCATCATGTCGAGCCCGAGCTTGCCCTTCTTGGGCATGTAATCGCGCATGATCTTGTAGCGGCCCTTGGGCATGAAGGGCATGTCCTCGCGCGTCCATTCCGGCGCGAAGCCGAGTCCGATGAAGCCGGCGCCGATCTCGCCCGCCACCTCCTTCACCTCGTCGATGTGCTGGGCGTTCTCGGCCGCCGTCTCGTGCAGCGTCTCGAGCGGCGCGCCGCTCAGCTCGAACTGCCCACCGGGCTCGAGCGTGATACTGGCGCTGTCGCGCTTCAGCGCGATGATGTTGTTGCCCTCGGTGACGGGCTCCCAGCCGAAGCGCGTCATGCCTTCCAGCATGGCGCGGATACCGTCGCCGCCATCATAGGCGAGCGGCTTCAAGGTCGATTTGTGAAAACCGAACTTCTCGTGCTCGGTGCCCATGCGCCAGGCCGAGCGTGGCTTGTTGCCGGCCGCGAAGTATTCGATCAGCTGCCGCCGATTTTCGATCGGCACGCCGCCGCCCGAGGGTGGTGCGGACATGAGATCTCTTAACTCCCTGGCTCGCCCACGGCTTGGTCAGGGCCGGAGCGGCGCGGCCACATGAGCATTTCTCACGCGAGCACGCGGCTGGTTCATCGTGTTCAACTCCCCCTGTCTCACACCGACGGGGGCGAGCGCAAGCGCAGACACGACGGTCAGACGACGGCCCGAGATGTGCGATAATCAGCCTGCAGACGCGGCGTCGGCCGCTGCCAGTCACCGACCAGTGCCTGCCAGCATGCAAGCGCTGCCAGCGCTGCCGTATCGGCGCGCAGGATGCGCGGGCCGAGCCCCACTGCCATAACATCCTTTATGCGACGGAGACTGGAAAGCTCGGCGGCATCGAAGCCGCCCTCGGGGCCGATCACGATGGCCCAGGGCGCGGCGCGCGCCGCATCGTCGAGACTGGCGAGCGCCGCAGCGATCGCTGGACCGCCGCCGGTCTCGTCGCAGACCAGCAGGCGCCGGCCGGCCGGCCACTCGGCCAACAGACGCGCGAGGTCGATGGGTGCGCGCACCTCGGGCACGGAGAGCCGCTCGGTCTGCTCGGCTGCCTCGACGGCGTTGGCGCGCAGGCGCTCGACGTTGACCTGCTCGACCATGGTGTGATGCGTGAGCACGGGCTGCAGGACGGCGACGCCGAGCTCGGTGGCTTTCTCCGCGACATAGTCGATGCGCGCGCGCTTCAGCGGCGCGAAGCAGAGCCAGATGTCGGGCTCCGCAACCTGTTCGCGCGTACGCTCGCCGACCTCGGCCACCGCCGCCTTCTTGCCGCGGGCGCGCAGGGTGGCGCGCCATTCGCCGTCGCGGCCGTTGAACAGCAGCAGCGGCGCGCCATCGTCGCGGCGCATGACGTGGCGCAGGTAATGAACCTGCGCCTCGTCGAGCGGCGCCTCGATACCGGCGGCAAGGTCGGCCGGAACGAACAGGCGGGAGAGGCTCATGGAGTTTGCCGGCTCATCGCTGCATGATGCCGCCATGAGCGCCGCGCGGACAACCGGCTTCACCGACATCGACATCCAGCACTGGTCGTTGCGCTACCTGCCACCCTGGGCCCGGCCCTATGGGCGGCTGGCGCGCTGGGACCGGCCGATTGGAATCTGGCTCCTGATGTATCCCTGCTGGTGGTCGGCGGCGCTGGGGACTGGCCCGGAATGGGGCCGCCTGGTCGGCTGGATGGCGCTGTTCTTCATCGGGGCGCTGGCCATGCGCGGCGCCGGCTGCACCTGGAACGACATCGTCGATCGCAAGGTCGATGCCCAGGTCGAGCGCACGAAGGGCCGCCCGCTGCCGGCCGGCGAGGTCACGCTGCGCAATGCGATGATCTGGATGGTGCTGCAGTCGCTGGTCGGTGTCGCGATCCTGTTCAAGCTGAACAAGACGGCCGGCGGCATCGCGCTGCTGTCGCTGGTGCTGGTGGTGATCTATCCCACCATGAAGCGCTTCACCTATTGGCCGCAGGTCGTGCTGGGGCTCGCCTTCAACTGGGGCGCGCTGGTGGGTTATGCGGCGGTGACCGGCACGATCTCGTGGGCCGCGCTCGCGCTCTATGTCGGCGGCGTCGCCTGGACCCTGGTCTACGACACAATCTATGCCATGCAGGACCAGCGCGACGACGCCGTCATCGGCGTGGGCTCGACCGCGCGGCGCTTTGCCGAGGCGCCGCGCCGCTGGTTGACGCTGTTCGCCGTGCTGGCCGTGCTGGCCTGGGTCCTGGCCGGCTGGCTCGCCGGTCTCGGCCCCTACTACTTCGCGGGCGTGGCCGCGATCTCGTTGCACTTTGCCTGGCAGATCGCCTTCCTCAAGCCGGGCGACCCGGCCGATTGCCTGATGCGCTTCAAGTCCAACAACTGGCTGGGGCTGCTGCTGACCGCCGCCGTGATCGCCGGCCATCTCTGATGTCCCGCCTGCCGGCCGATCCCGAGGGCTTCATCCGCGCCAACACCGCCCTCGAGGCGCCGGCCATGGTGCCGGAGTTCAAGCTGTGGCTCGCCAGCGAATACGTGCCGATCTGGCAGGCCACCGAGGCGTGGCTGGAGGAGCAGAACGTCGACCCGCCCTACTGGGCCTTCTGCTGGCCGGGCGGCCAGGCGATCGCCCGCTATCTGCTCGACAACCCCGAGCGCGTGCGCGGCAAGCGCGTCATCGACTTCGCCGCGGGCTCGGGCGTGTCGTCGATGGCGGCCGCGCGCGCCGGAGCTGCATCCGTGCTGGCCAACGACATCGACGCACTGTCGCTGGTCGCCGCCCAATTGAACGCCGCAGCCAATGGCCTCACCATCAAGGTCAGCATCGACGACTGGCTGTCCGGACCGGACGGCGAGCCCGCCGCCGACGTCGTGATCGCGGGCGACGTCTGCTACGAGCGCGAGATGTCGGCGCGGGCCCTCGGCTGGCTGCGCGGCCATGCGCGACTTGGCCGGCTCGTGCTGTTGGGCGACCCCGGCCGCAACTACTTCAGTGCGCAGGGCCTGCTGGAATGTGCGCGCTACGAGATTCCAACGTCCCTGCAGCTGGAGAACCGAGGGATGCGTGAAACAGTCGTCTGGCAGGTGCTGCCGCACCCGTGAGAATGCGCCATAATTCCTTAACTGTTCTTTCACACTTGATTCGGGTTACACGCGAGGCCCATGGCCAAGCCAACCATCAAGCCGCAGGATTTCGCCACTCTTTATGAGGGCTTCACCGCGCCGGTGTCGCGCTTCGACTGCGGCCGCAAGTGCGCGCCGCTGAACGGCGGCGAGCCGGTCTGCTGCTCGACCCAGAATGCCGTGCCGGTGGTGCACAAGGTCGAGTTCGACCTGCTGAAGACGCGCACCGACCTGTGGTCCAAGTTCAAGCCCTACGACTACGCCACGCGCCAGATCGTGGCCGAGCTCACCAGCGACTGCATGGCCATCCATTGCAAGGGCGCGCGCCATTGCGAGCGCGACAACCG
The DNA here is from genome assembly GCA_016780605.1 of Reyranella sp. Taxonomy (GTDB): domain Bacteria; phylum Pseudomonadota; class Alphaproteobacteria; order Reyranellales; family Reyranellaceae; genus Reyranella. The sequence goes on along the minus strand of JADHLS010000509.1, from coordinate 552 downwards.
CACCATCGCCTGCCGCGGCTTTCCCTTCTATCCCTACCTGACGCGCCAGAAGCAGTTCGTCGGCATCGGCACCTATTGGGTGTTCGAGGACCGCTGCTGGATGATGTCCAATCTCGAGATCGTCGACCGTGCCTTCGTCGAGCAGTTCATCGCCACCTACGAGGCCCTGTTCGTCAAGGACAAGAGCGAGTTCACCACCTACGTCGACTTCTCCGCCTCGGCGCGTCGAGTCTATTCGCGCTGGAAGCGCGAGATCCCCCTGCTCGGCCGCCAGGGCGAGCTGCTGATCGTCGAGCCGTCGACCGGCAACATCCGCTCCGGCAAGAAGAAGGACTTCCCCAAGGTCGCGCCCTTCAGCTCCGAAAAGGAGTATCGTGAGGCGGTGAAGGAGGCTGGCGGCGAGGTCCCCAAGGAAGGACTGCGCGCCGCCTGATCCCTCTCAGGGAGTAGCGGATATGCGCCGAACTTTTTTTCTCACGTTTCTGTCGTTGCTGACGATTTCATCGGGCGTCGCATCGGCCTGGGCCGAGGAGATCGGCTCGGTCGGCTATC
>JADHLS010000508.1 GCA_016780605.1 Reyranella sp. | reverse complement strand
CGGCGCGATCCTCCCACTTGTCGGTCTCGACCGCGGCCTCGTAGGGCAGCTCCTGGTGCAATTGCAGGAAGACCTGCTCGCGCGTCACCTCGGCGGCCAGCAGGCGCAACGGCAGGTCGGCTGCTTGGTCCTCGGGATAGAGGACCGGGCCTTCGGGCAGCGCGGCGGCAAGCGTGGTGAGAATGTCGGCGATGCCGTCCTGCTTCAGGGCGCTCACCATGAAGGTGCGCTCGAAGGGCAACTTGGCGTTGATCTCGGCCGTGAGCGCCAGAAGCTTTTCGCGCGGCACCAGGTCGATCTTGTTCAGGATCAGGAAGCGCGGCGCCTTGTGCTCCTTCAGACGCTCGATGATGGCTTCGGTCTCGGGGCCCACCCCGCGCTCGGCGTCGACCACCAGCGCCACAAGATCGGCATCGTCGGCGCCCTGCCAGGCGGCGGCGACCATGGCGCGCTCCAGCCGGCGCTTGGCGATGCGGAAGATGCCCGGCGTGTCGACCAGCACGACCTGCGCGCGCGTGCCGTCGGCCAGATCCGTCATGGCGATGCCGATGACGCGCATGCGCGTGGTCTGCACCTTGGGAGACACGATCGAGACCTTGGAGCCGACGAGCGCGTTCACCAGTGTCGACTTGCCGGCGTTGGGTGCGCCGACGATGGCGGCGAAGCCGGCGCGGGTGCGGCTGTCGCTCACGACTTGCCCAGCTGCTCAAGCATCAGCGACGCCGCCGCGCTCTCCGCTTCGCGCTTGGTGAGGCCGCGCCCTTGCGCCGGCGTCAGCGTGCCGACCTTGACCTCGACCAGGAACACCGGCTCGTGCTCGCTGCCCTCGCGGCCGATCTGCTTGTAAGCCGGCAGCGCGAGGCCCCTGCCCTGCGCCCATTCCTGCAACTGGGTCTTGGGCGGCCGCGGCGCGGGATGCTGGCTGCCCAGCCGCTCGCCCCACAGGCGCTCGATGACGCCGGCCGCGGTCTCGAAGCCCGCATCGACGAACACCGCGCCCAGAAGCGCCTCCAGCATGTCGGCCAGGATGGCGGGCGTGGCCTTGGGCGCGCCGCGATAGGCGATGCGATGATCCTTCAGCGCGATCGCCTCGGCGATCTCGCCCAGGGTGCGCGCGCTCACCAGCGCGGCGTGGCGCCGGGCCAGCTGGCCCTCGCGTTCGTTGGGGAAGCGGCGCAGCAGCAGATCGGCCATGGCCAGCGACAGCACCCGGTCGCCCAGGAACTCCAGGCGCTCGTTGCCGTGCGGGAAGGCGGCCTTGAGGTCGGGGCGCTTGTCGAGGGTGCCGCGATGGGTCAGCGCCTCGACGGCAAGCTCGGCGCGCGTGAAGGCGTGGCCCAGCCGCTCGCCCAGCGCGGCGAGATCAACGTCTCCGGCCTTCAGTGGATGGCCTGGAAGAAGCGGCTGAAGCGGATCGCCTGTGGCCATTTCCACGGCTCCAGCCAGCCCGCGGCCGACGGATCGTGCGAGAAGAAGATGAACTCGGCGCGCCCGACCAGGTTCTCGGCCGGCACGTACCAGCCGAGCTGGTCGCGATCGCGCGTGCCGCCCGAGAAGTCGCGCAGCATCAGTCGCGTGCGGCTGTCGAGCGAATCGTCGCGATTGTCGCCCATCACGAAGTAGTTGTTCGCCGGCACGAGAAACTCCGGCGTGTTGTCGGCCATGCCGTTGTCGGTGTACTCGAGCACTGTGTAGCTGCGGCCGTTGGGCAGCGTCTCCTTGTAGAGCGTGCCCTTCTGGTAGTGGCCGTTGCTGCCCTTCACATAATCGCCGATGCGCAGGCGCTCGACCGGCGTGCCGTTGATGTGGAGCACGCCGTTGGTCACCTGGATGCGGTCGCCCGGCATGCCGACGATGCGCTTGATGTAGTCGGTGCGGTTCAGCCCCTGCCCCTGGTCGCCGGGATACTTGAAGACCGCGACGTCGCCGCGCTCGGGCGGCGTCGAGAAGATGCGGCCCGGGAACATGCCCATCGAGAAGGGGAAGGAGTGCTTGCTGTAGCCGTAGGAATATTTGGAGACGAACAGGTAGTCACCGACCAGCAGGGTCGGGATCATCGAGCCCGAAGGGATGTTGAACGGCTCGATGGCGAACGTCCGCACGACCAGTGCGATCAGCACGGCATAGACCACCGTGCGGACGGTCTCGGCCCACCCGCCGGTCTTCTCCTGTCCTCGCTTGCGACGCTCAGCCACGTCCGTCATCGCCATACCAGTCCAAAGGAGCCGCGCCTATAGCAGGGCACAGGGCGGCTGTCTCTCTCACCCCAGGCGCGACATGGGAGCACTGCAAAATCAAGACTTTAGATCGGGTCACGGGCGGGAACCGCCGTAATGATCACGATCGCCTGCGCCAAAGGATACTCGTCGGTCAACGTCAAGTCGATTTGCGGCGACATTCCGGCCGGCGTGATCTCCTGCAGCCGCGCCAAAGCGCCACCGGTCAGGGCGAGTGTCGGCCGGCCGCCGCGCTGATTGACCACCCCCATGTCGCGCCAGAACACGCCGCGACGCAGGCCGGTCCCCAGGGCCTTGGCGCAGGCCTCCTTGGCGGCGAAGCGCTTGGCATAGCTCGCCGCGCGGGTCGCCCGGCCCTCCGAGCGCTTCTGCTCGATCTCGGTGAAGACGCGCTGCACGAAGCGGTCGCCGAAACGCTCCAGGGACTTCTCGATCCGCCTGATGTCGCAGAGGTCGTTGCCTAGGCCGAGGATCACGTCAGGCGGCTCCGCCGCGGGCGGCATCCATCAAGCGCCGCATCTCGCGGATCGCCGGCTCGAGGCCTACGAAAATCGCCTCGCCGATCAGGAAGTGGCCGATGTTGAGCTCGCGGACGTTGGGGATGGCGGCGATCGGACCGACATTCTCGTAGTTCAGGCCATGCCCGGCATGGCACTCTAGGCCGAGCTGCTGGCAATGCGCGGCGGCTTTCTGGAGGCGCAGAAGCTCGGCCTCGCGCTCGGCGCCCTCGATCTCGCAGTAGCGGCCGGTGTGCAGCTCGACGACAGGCGCGCCCAGCTGCACCGCCATCTCGAGCTGGCGCGGATCGGCCTCGATGAACAGCGACACGCGGATGCCGGCGTCGCTGAGCCGCGCCACCAGGGGCTTCAGGTGATTGTGCTGGCCGACCGCGTCAAGGCCGCCCTCGGTGGTCCGCTCTTCGCGCTTCTCGGGGACAATGCAGGCGGCATGCGGGCGATGGCGCAGCGCGATCGCCACCATCTCCTCGGTGGCCGCCATCTCGAAGTTGAGCGGCAGGGTGAGCCCGTCCTTCAGGCGCGCGATGTCGTCGTCGACGATGTGCCGGCGGTCCTCGCGCAGATGGGCGGTGATGCCGTCGGCGCCGGCCTTGGCCGCGAGTTGGGCGGCGCGCAACGGATCGGGCGTCGGCGTGCCGCGCGCGTTGCGCACGGTGGCGACGTGATCGACGTTCACGCCGAGGCGTTGGTAGGGCAGCGGGGACATTTACTTGTTACTTCCATCGAATCTCATACTCCTCTCCCCCGTGGGGGAGAGGCTGGGTGAGGGGGTGATGCAGGAGATGATCTTCGGGTTGCACCCCCTCACCTAACCTCTCCCCCAAGGGGGAGAGGAATATGAGTCCTGGGGAGCAGCATCTGCGTCAGAAGCATCAATTCCGGGCGCGCTCGACCGCATTGATGGCGGGCGTGGCACGCAGCGCCGCGGTGATGTTGGCGAGGTGCTTCACGTCGTTCACCTCGACATCGATCACCATGTCGAAGAAGTCCATCGAGCGGTTGACGATGCGCAGGTTGGAGATATTGCCCTCGTGGCGGGCGATCACCGTCGAGAGCTTGGAGAGACTCCCCGGCTGGTTGGCCACCGTGACCTTGAGGCGGCCGGTATAGATCCCAGGCGCGCTCTCGCCCACCGCATCCCAGCCGACGTCGATCCAGCGTTCCGGTGATTCGGAGAAGCTCTCCAGCGTGGCGCAGTCGATGGTGTGGATGGTCACGCCCTTGCCCGTGGTGATGATGCCGACGATGCGATCGCCGGGCAGCGGATGGCAGCAGCGCGCGAAGTGCACCGCCATGCCAGGGATCAGCCCGCGAATGGCGATCTGGCCGTCGGCGCCGTCCTTCTTGGACTTGGCGGCCTCGGCGGCGGCCTTGTTGCGGGCGCGCGAGATCGGCACGACGTCGGCGCCGCCGTCCTTGCGCGGCGGCTGCTTCAGGCCGGGATAGACCGCCGTCAGCACCTCGCGCGAGGTGATGAGGCCCGCGCCGACCGCGGCGATCAGGTCGTCGGTGGTGGCCTGCTTGAAGTTGGCGCGCACGCCGTCGAGGCCCTTGTCGGTGACCTCATAGCCCTCCTCGTGGAAGGTCTTGTCGAGCAGCGACTTGCCGAGCTGGATGTACTGCTCGCGCTGGCGTGTGCGGATGAAGCGGCGGATCGCCGCCTTGGCCTTGCCGGTGACGACGAAGCGTTCCCAGGTCGGCGACGGCGTCTGCGCCTTGGAGGTGATGATGTCGACCTGGTCGCCGTTGGAGAGCTGGGTGCGCAGCGGCAGCATGCGGCCGTTGATCTTGGAGCCCACGCAGGTGTCGCCGACCTGGCTGTGCACGGCATAGGCGAAGTCGATCGGAGTCGCGCCCTTGGGCAGAGCGATCAGCTTGCCCTTGGGCGTGAAGCAGAACACCTGGTCGTGGAACATCTCGAGCTTGGTGTGCTCGAGGAACTCCTCCGCGTTGGGCGCCTTGTCGAGGATCTCGATGAGGCTGCGCAGCCAGGCGTATTGCGGCGCATCCGTCGACGGCCCGCCCTGCTTGTAGATCCAATGGGCGGCGACGCCGCGCTCGGCCTGGTCCTGCATCTCCTCGGTGCGGATCTGGATCTCGATGCGCTGACCGAGCGGACCGATCACGCCAGTATGCAGCGAGCGATAGCCGTTGGGCTTGGGGACCGAGATGTAGTCCTTGAAGCGGCCCGGGATCACCTGGTAGCGGCCGTGCAGCACGCCCAACGCCTGGTAGCACTGCGCCACATCCGCGACGATGATGCGGAAGGCCATGATGTCGGCAAGCTGCTCGAAC
>JADHLS010000507.1 GCA_016780605.1 Reyranella sp. | reverse complement strand
GTGGTGGTTGGTGACGACGTAGTTCGGCGCAATAAAAAAGCCGGAGCCACTGTCGCCTCCGGCCGAGACCACCAGGACGGTGGCCTGTTCGAGCGCTTGCGCGAGAGCCGCCGGCGATAACTTGGCAGCAGCCTTGCCGTCGCCTTTCGGGGGATCGCCCGAAGCCGATGCCGGCACGACCTGGCCGCCGCCGGTTGGTCCCGCGTCGGTCTTGCGTTCGGGCAGCGCGCCGGCCGGCGCGGGCGACGACCCGCCTTTGCCGAGCGGATCCTTGACGGTGCAGACATCGGCCTTCAACCGCTCCTTCAGGAGCGCGATCTGGTCCTCGATCTGCTTGTTGGCTGCCTTCTGCTTCTCGATCTGCTCTTCTAGCGCCTTCACCTGGGCCTGGTCGGGGCCGGGCGGGGCGGGAGGCGGCGGCGGCGCGGGCAGCTGCACCGCGACATTCACGATCGGGCGATAGAACAGGTACCAGCCCAGCGCGAGGCCGACGGCCAGCAGCAGGAACCCGCCGACCAGGCTGCCCAGAATGAGCGGCCAGCGGGATTTCTGACGTTCTTCGGGTGACGACGGCGCGTTGTCGGCCATGGATGCTAAGAGGGCTCCCGGGAAAGGCTGCAGTCAATACCGCCGGCGAGGCGGAATTTGGGCACCCGAATGCCCCTTGCAGGGCCCGCCCAGTGACATAAATGGGATCATAAGTGTATGTGCACTTAGTGACCCCGAATGGCATGCCGTTTAGGGTCGTGCCCCGGCAGCGAAGGAGAGTTCCATGACGGCCTGCATCGTCGGTTGGTCCCACGGCAAGTTCGGCAAGCTCGACGGCGAGACCAGCGAATCGCTGATCGTAAAGGCGGCGACGGACGCGATCGCCCATGCCGGGATCGAGCCCAAGGATGTCGACGTGATCTATGTCGGCAACATGAACGGCGGCTTCGTGCGCCAGGAGTTCCACTCCTCGCTCGCCCTGCAGACCCATCCCGACCTGCGCTTCAAGCCATCGACGCGCGTCGAGAACGCCTGCGCCACCGGCTCGGCCGCGATCCACATGGGCCTCAACACCCTCGCCGCCGGCAAGGCGCGCTTCGTGCTGGTGGTCGGCGTCGAGAAGATGACCGAGCTCAATTCGGCCCAGGCGGGCGAGGTGCTGATCAAGGCGTCGTACGTCGCCGAGGAGGCCAATATCGAGGCGGGCTTCGCCGGCATCTTCGGCAAGATCACCTCGGCCTACTTCCAGCGCTACGGCGACAAGTCGGACGCGCTCGCCAAGATCGCGGTCAAGGCACACAAGAACGGCGCCAAGAACCCCTATGCGCATTTCCAGAAGGAGTTCGCCTACGAGTTCTGCCGCACGCCGTCCGACAAGAACCCGTTCGTCGCCGGCCCGCTGAAGCGCACCGACTGCTCGCCGGTGACCGACGGTGCCGCCGCCGTGATCCTGACCGACGTCTCGACCGCGCTCGGCATGAAGCAGGCGATCGCCTTCCGCGCCGCCGAGCAGGTCAACGACTTCCTGCCGATGAGCAAGCGCGACATCATCAAGTTCGAGGGCCCGGCGCTCGCCTGGAAGAAGGCGCTGGCGTCGGCCCACCTCGACCTGCTCGATCTCAGCTTCGTCGAGAGCCACGACTGCTTCACCTCGGCCGAGCTGATCGAGTACGAGGCGATGGGCCTCACCGCTCCCGGCGAAGGCGAGCGGGCCATCCACGAAGGCTGGGTCGAGCGCGACGGCAAGCTGCCGGTCAACGTTTCGGGCGGCCTCAAGGCCAAGGGCCATCCGGTCGGCGCCACTGGCGTCAGCATGCACGTGATGTCGGCCATGCAGCTCTCCGGCACGGCGCCGGGCGCACTGCAGCTGCCCAAGGCCAGGATCGGCGGCGTGTTCAACATGGGCGGCGCGGCGGTCGCCAACTACGTGAGTATCCTCGAGCCGCTGCGCTAAACCGGAGCGCCCTCATGGCCCGCGACGGTTGCACGCGGGAAAAGCAGCAACCTGTGGACGAGCCGTGAAGCCCGTGCGACCATCCTGCCTCGAGTGAGCGGGAACTGGCGCTTTGGGGGCGGCATGAAGATCGGCGCAGGCTGGAAAGCGGTGCTCCTGGGTGCGGCCGTGCTTTTGTCCGGCATGGCGGCGGGACATCAGGCAGCAGCGCAGACAGCGGGCGCACCGGCTCCGCTGGTCGTCTCGATCCAGAACCTGCTGGCGCAGCTCGGCTATGACCCCGGCCCGATCAACGGCGAAGTTGGCTTGCGGACAAACATGGCGATCGCTGCGTTCCAGAAGAGCCTCGGGGAACGCGGCGATGGGATGCCTTCCGAGGGGGTGCGGCTGAAGCTCGAAAAGGTCGTCGCCGAGCGCCGAGCCGCGACCGCCCCGACCAGCGCCCCCAGGCCGAAGGAGAAGGCGCTGGCATCGACGGGCACCGGCTTCTACATCTCGCCGGACACGATCGTGACCAACTTCCACGTCGTGAACGGCTGTGCGGAACTGCGCCTCAACAAGAACGGCGGCGACTTCGGCGTGGTGCGGGTGGTCGCGACCAGCCGAGCCGACGATCTCGCGGCGCTGCGCGCGGAGACGGCCGCGAAGAGCTTCCTGAGATTGCGCGTCGGCGTGCCGATCAAGGCCGCCGAGCCCGTGCTGGTCTTCGGCTATCCGCTGGCCGAGGCGCTCTCCTCGGCCGGCAACACGACCGTCGGCAACGTCACCGCCCTCGCGGGCGTGCGCGACGATTCGCGCTTCATGCAGATCTCGGCCGCGGTGCAGCCCGGCAACAGCGGCGGCCCGGCGGTCGACGAGGCGGGCCGTCTGATCGGCGTCGTCGTGGCGAAGCTGAACGCGTTGGCGATCGCCATGATCACAGGCGACATTCCCCAGAATGTGAACTTTGCGATCAAGGTGGCGACGCTGGCATCGTTCCTCGAAGCCAACGGGATCGCCTACACACCTGCCGACGCCGCGGCCCGCGAGCTGCCCGTCACGCAGCGCGCCGAGCGCGCGGAGTCGAGCAGCATCCAGATCGCGTGCTGGAAATAGTTCTGCACTGAAGGCATTCTTCCCCCGAGAGCACCTTCTTGGGGCAAGGGAAGCAATAGGTGCGACAAGTCGGTCGTCGAGAGAGCGACGCCATTCTGGGCGCCATGCGCCAGGTTGCGCTCGCCAATGACCAGGCGTTGACCTGGGCGGAAACCACGAGCGTGCGTGCGGCGGGACATTACCTGTTGCGCAGGGCCGATCTTATGGACATCGGCACCCTGCCCGCGGTCGCACCGCGCGACCTGGTCAAGGCGCTGAAGGGCGAGCCCGAGCTTGGCCGCGAGGCGGTGAAGTACCTGGCCATCATGGCCATGGTCGATGGGTCGCTCGACCACAGGAAGCTCTCGTGCGTGCTCGAGTACGCCCGGGCCCTCGATGTCGAGGAGGACTACCTCACCGACCTCGTGGAGGCTGCGTCCGGCCATCTCGAATGGGCCATCGCCGACATGTGGCGCAAGAACTTCGACAGCGTGCTGAGCCGCCCATCGAACGGCCTCGATCCGAACGTGTGGATCAGGCCCTACCTCGGCAGCAACGCCGACCCAGCCCTGGTGGCGCGCCACGAGGCGTTGGGCAAGCTGCCGCCGAACAGCTTCGGCAAGGCGCTGTGGGACTTCGACAAGGCGAACGGCTATCCGTTCCCCGGCGATCCGGAGGCGCTCAACGCCAGCTTCGGCACGCCGCACGATTCGACGCACGTGATCTCGGGCTACGACACAAGCGCGCGCGGCGAGCTTCTGGTCTCGACCTTCACCGCCGGCATGCATCCGATCAATCCGATGAGCGGGCACATCCTGCCGGTGATCTTCTTCTTCCACTTCGGCCAGCAGCTGAACGACGTCGGCCACGCCGGCAAGGGCGGGCTGGATCCCGACGAGTTCTGGCATGCCTGGGCGCGTGGCCAGGCCATGACCGTCGACATCTTCGATCCCAAATGGAACGTCTGGGACTGGGTCGAGCGCGACCTCGAGGAGCTGCGGCGCGCGTGGAACGTCACGCCGGCCGGCCCCTTCCGCTCATAGGCGCCGCTGACTCTCAGTCCTTCGGTTTCGTCTCGCGTCGGAACATCGGCTCGCCGCCTGACGGCCGCGATGCACCGGGCTGCGTGTCCTTGCGGTACAGGTGATAAGCGAAGCCGCCGGCGCCCACGAGGACGACGACGACCAGGATCTCGTAGAGAGACACGTGCCTAGACTAGACGACTGGGCTCGCGCCGCCGTCGACGTTGATCGCGACGCCGGTGATGAACGAGCCCGCATCGGAGCACAGGAAGCAGGCCATGCGCGCAAACTCTTCGGCCTTGCCCATGCGGCCGAGCGGGATGCGGCCCTTGGCCATGCCGGCCAGGAACTCCTCGTAGGTCTTGCCGGCGCCGGCCGCGGTCTTGTGCCGGCGCTGCCATTGGTCGCTTTCGATCAGGCCGACCAGCATCGCGTTCACCAGGATGCCGTACTGCGCGTTCTCCTGGCTGAGCGCCTTGGTGAGCGCGAGGCCGGCGGCGCGGCTGACGCTGGTCGGCGTGGAGTTGGCGTTGGGCGCCTTGGCGCCGATGTTGAGCACGTTGACGATGCGCCCCCACTTGCGCTGGCGCATGCCGGGCAGCGCCGCGCGGATGGTGCGGATGGCGGCGAACAGCTTGAGGTCGAGGTCGCCCTGCCAGTCCTCGTCGGTCACCGTCTCGAATGCCTTGGCGTGGCTGATGCCGGCGTTGTTCACCACGATGTCGACCTTGCCGAATTCGGCCTCGATCTTCTTGAAGGTGTCGGCGATCGGCTGCGCCTTGGACACATCGCAGGAATAGGCCTCGATCTTGGCGTTGGTCTTGCCGGCCGCCTTGGCGACGTCGGCCTTGGCGGTCGCCAGCACCTCGGCCTTGCGCGCCAGCAGCGCCACCGAGGCGCCGGAGGCCGCGAACTCCTTGGCCATGGCGAGGCCCAATCCCGTGCTCGCGCCGGTGATCACCGCCACGCGGCCGTCCATGCGTACGTCCATGCATCCCCTCCCGATGGTCCAAAAAGGCTATTTG
>JADHLS010000506.1 GCA_016780605.1 Reyranella sp. | reverse complement strand
TGCCGCCGATCTTGGGCAGATGCGGCATCGCCTGGCCCAGAAGGCGCGCGGCCTCGGCATGGTCGCCCTTGGCGTAGGCGGCAAGGCCATGGGCCGCCGGCACTGTGCAGTCGGCCCAGGCCTCGCGCTCGAAGGGTTTGGTGTTCTCGGCGCGATCTTCCAGGCTCGCCAGCATCTCGGTGACGGGGCTCTGCTCGCCGGCCCGGGCGAGCCCGTAGAGATAGTGCAGGTCGAGGAAGGGCACGAAATGCTCGTGCAGCCGGGGCCTGAGGTATGGCGCCACGTCGGTCCAACGGCCGCCGACATCGACGCCGCGCAGCTCGAGCCGCGCCAGCAGCGAGACGGCGTTGATCTGGTCCTCGCAGAACTCCTTCCACACGCCCCACACGCGCCTGTCGAACAGGCCGAGCGCCTCGTCGGCGCGATCGAGATCGATCAGGAACAGCGCGAGGTGCCACCAGTTGTGGGTGTACATGAAGGAGTTGCAGCTCTCCCAGGTGTCCGACATCGACTGGAGGAAGGCGATGCCTTCCAGCATCTTGCCGCGCGCCTCGAGGCAATGGGCGATGGTGTGATGCGCCCAGGGATCGCGCCGGTCGATCTCCAGCGCCGCGCGCGCCATCTTCTCGGCTTCGTCGAGGCGATGGCACTCCTCGAGGCCGAAGGCATAAATCGCCTTGACGTAGCGGTTGTCCTGGTTGGCGGCGAACAGTCGCTCGCCGATGCGCAACAGCGCCTCGGCGTCGCCGGCGTTGAAGGCATGAAGCTGGCCGATCTTGCCGGCCAGCAGATCGCGCGGCCACTCGTCTACCATCTGTTCGTGGATCGCGAGGCAACGGTCGGTGTCGCCGTCGATCCAGGCCTCGGTCGTGGCGAGCCAGGCCTTCTCACGCGCATTGGCTTCGGCGGCGAGCCCCTTGGCCCGCCCCAGATGGCGCCGCGCCGCTTCGCGGCTGTCGTTGGAGTACATCGAGAGGGAGAGGTTGGCCGCCATCACCGGCAGCATGGCGCAGCTTGCTTCCTTGTCGGCCGCGGCGATGAACTCGGCCAAACGATTGCCGAAGCCGAGCCATTCGTCGCGCAGGAAATCCAGCGAGGCGATCGCCTCCTTGCCGGCGTTGCTCACCTCCAGCCCTTGACCGTCCCGCGCCACGTCGCTCCCCGTTTGCCGTTGTCCAACCTTCGCATGCCGTGGCACGCTGAGCAAAACGGGAGGGAACATGAAACGTCGGCATGTGCTGGCTGCCGCGGCCTTGGCCGCGGGCGTTCCGCAATCCGGTCGTGCGCAGGCGTTTCCCGACCGGCCGATTCGTTTCATCGTGCCCTATGCGCCAGGCGGCTCGACCGACACCTCCGCCCGCATCGTCTCCGAGAAGCTGTCGGCTGTGTTGGGCCAGCCCGTGATCGTCGAAAACAAGCCAGGCGGCGGCACCATCATCGGCACCGAGATCGTCGCCAAGGCCAAGCCCGACGGTCACACCATGTTGCTGACGCCGGCGGCGATGATCGCCATCGCCGCCTTCGGCATGGCCGTACCGTACGACATCGACAAGGATCTCGTGCCGGTCGTGGGCTTCGTGGACCTGCCGATCCTGCTCGCGGCTTCCAACAGCGCACCGTTCAAGACCGTCGCCGAGCTCGTGGCCTGGTCGAAGGCCGAGCCCGGCCGCACCGTCAGCTATGCCTCGGCCGGCATCGGCTCGCTGACCCATCTCTGGGGCGAGTACCTCAAGGCCAGGACAGGACTGCCGATGGAGCATGTCGGCTACAAGGGCAGCGCCGAGGCGTTGCGCGATGTCATCGCGGGTCACGTGCCCTTGTTCGCCGACGTGCTGGTGCCGACGGCGACAGCGGTGCGCGCCGGGCAGATCCGCGGTCTCGCGGTGGCGATGGCTCAGCGCTCGGAGCTGCTGCCCGACGTGCCGACCGTCGCCGAGGCGGGCCTGCCCGGCACTGAAGGCAGCGTGCCCTTCGGCATCTCCGTGCCGGGCGGCACGCCGGCCGCGATCGTGATGCGGCTGAATACGGCGTTCAACGAGGCGCTTAGCGATCCGTCGATTCGCCGCAAGCTGCTGGAACTCGGCTTCATCCCGGTCGGCGGTGCGCCGCAGACCTATATCGCGGTGCTGGCGACGGAGATCGCGAAGTGGCGCAAGGTGATCAAAGACGCGAAGATTCCGGCGCCGTCGTGATCGCGCGCAATTGGAAGCGTGCGTCGCTAGCCGCCCTGCGCGGGCGGCTAGCTCCTAGCTCTTCGGACTGCCGCCCAGGAAGCAGTAGATCATGCCGCTCTTGCTGGCGCAGATGTGGCTGCGCCCGTCGGGCGCCAGCTGCTGCAGGACGACGCGCGGCGGCACCGGCACCCAGCGGCCGTTCAGCAGCGCATACCACATGCCATCGTCACTGAGATAAGCGCGGGTCGGCCGGCAGTCGCCGTCCGAGGTGTTGCTGCGGCCGTTGCAGCAGGAGTAGCCGGTGCCGGGCTGCTTCAGCTCCTTGTACCAGTCATGGTTTTCGGAGTGGCCCTCACCATACTGGCCCTGGGCGTGGTCGTGCATGTCCTGGGCGCGCACCGGCGAGCTCAGGAGCGAGAGACTGGATAGCAACAAGAAACCAAGTGCGGATAGGCGCATTACACCGCCTCCGTCTGCCGGGCCGGGCGACTCGCGCGGCGTCATCCGAAAGCAACGACCGCGGGAACCTGCCGGTTCCCCTTAGATCTTGGGCGAGCCGCCCAAAAAGCAATAGATCATGCCGCTCTTGCTGGCGCAGATGTGGCTGCGCCCATCGGGCGCAAGCTGCTGCAGGACGACGCGTGGGGGCACCAGCACCCAGCGGCCATCGACCTGAGCATACCACTGTCCGTCGTCGTTGAGATAGGCGCGGGTCGGCCGGCAATCGCCTTCGACACCGTTGATCGTGCCGTTACAGCACGAGAAGCCCGTGCCCGGCTGTTTCAGCTGCTGATACCAGTCATGATTCTCGGCATGACCCTGGCCATGCTGTCCATCACCGTGCCACCCATCGGAACGGTGACTGTCTTGTGCCAAGACCGGAAAGAAGACGGTCGTACTTGCCAGCACGAGCGCCGAAACGACACCAAGCGCGTGACGTGGCATGAGGGCTGCCACCTTTTGCAGACTCTTGGTCGAGCCGGCGACGTATTCGTAGCGACGCGCCGTCGCTCAACCGATACCGTTACAAGCGAGTGTACTCCTTCTTGAGGCCGGAGACGATGGCCACGAACTGTGGATCGTCGGCCGACATCAGTCCGTGGCGCACGAAGAAGTCGATCAACACAAGATTGCAGTTGTACTTGAACTCGGTGGTGTCGCGCACGGTCTCGAACACGCGCCGGATCGGCCACAACTCGAAGGAATGAACTTCGCCGTCGTTTGCGCGCGGTGTGAAGTCTGCAGGCAATTCGAGATCGAAGCAGATCATGAGATCGGGCTTGAGCTGCGGGCCGGTCTGGTTGATGTAGCTGATGTAGCTCACCGCCTTGGCTTGTTCGGCAAGACTGCGCGGAATCGAGGCTTCCTCTGCACATTCCTTGATCAGATTTTCGTGCAGGCCGATGCCGATCGGCTGGCCGCCGGCAACAGTGTTGTCGAGCTGGCCGGGGAAAGTGGGTTTCGTATAGGAGCGTCGCGGCACCCAGATGTGCAATCCGTCCTTGCGCCGAACGTAACCAGTCATGTGAGGCCCGAAGGCGCGCACGCCGAACCACGGCACCGCCGCGCGCTCCATGGCCATCAACGGCGGGTCGGTGAAAGCCCAGCCGACCGGGTAGGGTTCCTCGCGCCAAAGCTTGCCGAACTGACCGGCCTCGCGCAGCCGCAGCAGGAAGGCGCGAACGGCCGCCGTCCGCTTGTCGGGCGTGTCGAGTGCCGGATCGAGGTGCCAGCAGCCGTCCCCGCGCACGAAGAGCTTGGGCTCGACCGCCACGACGGGCGAGAAGTCGCGATGGATGAACCCGGCGCGCTGATGGCCGATGAACCATGATTCGAACTGGCTCAAGTCGGCGTTGTTGCAGCGCTCGATATGGTCGAGGAACGACATCGTGTCGGGGATAGCATACCATTCTACATATGACCGAAGACGAATTGCAGCAGCTGCTCGAGAAGTCCCTGCCGGCGGCGGACCGGCACGATGTGTTCGTCGAGGAGTGCCAGGACCAGGACGTGCGGCTGCGCTTTTCGCTCAAAGCCGGCGAGACATGGACGACCGCACGGCTACTGTCGCTTGCCGACACCGCGCTGCGCGCGGCGGCGGGCCTTGGAGCCTCGCTGACCCATCTCTCGGTCACGGTGCTGAAGGCGCCGCTCGAGGCCGACGTGATCGCGCTATCGCGGGTGATCCGCCGCGACGGCCAGCTGGCGCATGCCGAGGCCTGGCTGTTCAGCCACGCCGTCGTCGATCCGATGCTGCATGCGACGGCGACGCTCAGAGGTTAGAGTCTTATTGCCGGGAGCGCGCCACTCCAGTGGCGCTCATGCGCTGTGTGCTCCACGAAGATGCGCCACTGGAGTGGCGTGCTCCCGGCAAAGACTCAAGCCGCCTCTTTCCACGCGCCGTCGACGACGGCGACGATGTCGCGCATGATCTGCGTCAGGTCGAAGTCCTTCGGTGTGTAGACGCGAGCAACGCCGGACTTGATCAGCGCGTCGGCGTCGGCCGGCGGGATGATGCCGCCCACTACCACCGGCACGTCGCCGATGCCGGCCTGGCGCAGCCCGTCGAGCACCTCGCCGACCAGCGAGACGTGGCCGCCCGACAGGATCGAGAGCCCGACCACGTGCACGCTTTCCTCGAGAGCGGCATTGACGATGCGCTCGGGCGTCAGCCGGATGCCCTCATAGACCACCTCCATGCCGCAGTCGCGCGCCCGCACGGCGATCTGCTCGGCGCCGTTGGAATGGCCGTCCAGCCCGGGCTTGCCGACCAGGATCTTTATGCGCCGGCCGAGACGCCGCGAGACCGCCTCGACCTCACGCCGCGCCGCTTCCAGCCGGCCGTCTGTGACGCCGACGGCGCGCGCCACGCCGGTCGGCGCGCGGTACTCG
>JADHLS010000505.1 GCA_016780605.1 Reyranella sp. | reverse complement strand
AGGATGGCGGCCAGCAGCGCGGCAATACGACCCTGTCCCAGCTCGCGACCCTTCAGCACGAGATGGGCGAGGCGCGGATGCTGGCCCAACCGCGCCATCGCCCGGCCGTGCGGCGTGATCGCGCCGGCAGCATCGAGCGCGCCCAGATCGACCAGCAGCGCGCGTGCCGTGGCGAGCGACGCAGCCGGCGGCGGCGTCAACCACGGCAGGGTGGCGTCGTCGGCACCCCACAGCGCCAGCTCCAGCGCCATCGGCGCGAGATCGGCGTCGAGGATCTCGGGCGGCGTGAAGGGCAGCAGTCCACGCTGCGCCTCCTCGGGCCACAGGCGATAGCAGACGCCCGGTTCCAGTCGCCCGGCGCGGCCGCGACGCTGGTCGGACGAAGCCTGGCTGACGCGCACCGTCTCCAGCCGCGTCATGCCCGAGCGTGGCGAGAAGCGCGGCACGCGCATCAGGCCGCAATCGATCACGATGCGCACGCCTTCGATGGTGAGGCTGGTCTCGGCGATCGAGGTCGCCAGCACGACCTTGCGCCGCCCGGTCGGCGAGGGAGCGATGGCGCGGTCCTGCTCGGCCGGCGAGAGATCGCCGTAGAGCGGCGCCACGTCGACGCTGGCGCCGAGGCTGAGCCGCTCCTCGACGTGGCGGATCTCGCCGACGCCGGGCAGGAAGACAAGCGCGCTACCGTCCTCTTCGACAAGAGCGCGACGTATGGTCGAGGCGACGACATCCTCGATGCGGCCGCTGGGCTCGCGGGCGAGATAGCGTGTGTCGATCGGGAACATGCGCCCCGCGGATTCGATCACTGGCGCTCCGCCCAGCCGCTCGGCCACCGGCCCGGGATCGAGCGTGGCCGACATGGCGATGACGCGCAGGTCCTCGCGCAGGGCGGTCTGCGCCTCGCGCACCAAGGCGAAGGAGAGGTCGGTCTCGAGGCCGCGCTCGTGCAGCTCGTCGAAGATCACGCAGCCGATGCCCTCGAGCGAGGGGTCGTCCTGCAGCATCCTGAGGAACAGGCCGTCGGTCACGACTTCGATGCGGGTGCGCGGCCCCACCTTGGTGTCGAGCCGCACGCGATAGCCCACGGTCTCACCGACCGACTCGCTAAGGGTGGCAGCCATGCGCCGCGCAGCAGCGCGGGCGGCGAGCCGCCGCGGCTCCTGCATGACGATCTTGCGGCCCGCGAGCCATGGCGCGTCGAGCAGGGCCAGCGGCACGCGCGTGGTCTTGCCGGCGCCGGGCGGGGCGACCAGCACGGCGGCATTGCGCGCAGCCAGTGCCTCTTTCAGCCGCGGCAGGGCCTCGTCGACGGGGAGGGCATCCATTGTTGCCGCTTATAGCCTATGATCCCGCCAAACATCGGGGAAACGCCGTGCTGAAATTGACCTTTTGCCTGCGCCGCCTGCCGCGGCTCAGCCTCGAGGAATTCCAGGACTACTGGCTGCACAAGCATGGGCCGCTGGTAAAGAGCCTGCAGCCGGCGCTCGGCATGGTGCGCTACGTGCAGCTTCACCGCGTTCCCGGCGACCTCGCCGACGGCATGCGGCGTGTGCGCGGGGCGCCGGAGCCCTATGACGGCGTGGCCGAGCTGTGGTGGGAGAGCGAGGCGACATGGCGCGCCGCTCGCAAGAATCCCGCGGCGCGCGAGGCCGGCCGCGTGTTGCTGGAGGACGAGAAGAAGTTCATCGACCTTGCCCACTCGCCGCTGTGGCTGAACCACGAGCACGTGATCCATTCCAGCGCCAAGGTGCAATCGTGATCGTGCGGGCGCTCGTCGCTCTTTGTGCCGTCCTGCTCTTCGATGGGCCGACCTTCGCGCAGCCCTATCCCAACAAACCCATCCGCATCGTCGTCGGCTACTCGGCGGGCGGCGGCAACGACCTGATCGGCCGCATCGTCGCGGCCAAGCTGCAGGACAAGCTCGGCCAGCCCGTCGTGATCGACAACAAGCCGGGCGCGCAGTCGATCGTGGCCTGCGAGCTGGTCGCCAAGGCCGCCCCTGACGGCTACACGCTGCTGATGGCGCCGAGCGGCCCGATGACGATCAACCCGGCCATCTACGCCAAGCTGCCCTATTCGCCGGAGAAAGACTTCGCGCCGATCTCGCTGCTCGCCGAATTCCCCTTGCTTCTGGTGGTCGGCGCCGACCAGCCGGTCAAGACGGTGCGCGAGCTGATCCAGTACGGTCGCGCGCATCCCGACAAGGCGAACTACGCCTCCAGCGCGGCGCCCCTGCAGCTCGCGGCCGAGCTGTTCAACCAGCGCACCGGCTCGAAGTTCCAGCACATCCCCTACAAGGGTAGCGGCGAGATCGTGCAGGCCGTGACATCGGGCCAGGTGCTGATGGCTTTCGCTGATGCCGCGCCCATTGCCGGTCCGCTGGCCGCGAGCAAGCTGCGTGCGCTCGCCGTCACGACCGACAAGCCCGATCCCACCTATCCCGGCGTGCCGACGCTCGCCGAAGCGGGCGTGCCAGACGTGGTGGTCACGCTGTGGACGGGCTTCGCCGCGCCCGCCGGCACGCCGCCGGAGATCATCGCCGTGCTCAACAAGGCGATCGCAGAAGTCGTGGCGATGCCCGAGGTGCGCACGGCGTTCAAGGCAATCTCGGTCGATCCGCGCAGTTCGACACCGGAGGCGTATCGTGCGTTGATTACGCGCGACACGGCGCGCTGGAAAGCCGTTGCCACGGCGGCCAACATCAAGCTCGAGTAGGTGAGGACGCGATGGACAGCAACGTCAACGAAGCCCGCCATTCGGCGGCCCACTATTTCCTCGAAGGCCTGAGCGAGATCGGCTGCGACTACGTCTTCTGCAACTTCGGCACCGACCATGCGCCTATCATCGAGGCGATGGCGGCCTTCAAGCGCGACGGCCGCAAGGCGCCCAAGACGGTGATCTGCCCGCACGAGATCACGGCAGCGCACATGGCCGCCGGCTACTTCCTGGCCACCGGCCGCGGCCAGGGCGTGATGGTGCATGTCGATTCCGGCACCGCCAATTCGGCGATGGCACTGCACAACATCTGCCGTGCCCGCATCCCGGTGCTGCTGATGGCCGGCCGCGCGCCCTACACCACGCGCGGCGAGCTTTTGGGCACGCGCGACACCTACGTGCACTTTATCCAGGAGCCGTTCGACCAGGCGGCGATCGTGCGGCCCTACACCAAGTGGGAGTACAACCTGCCTTCGGGCGTGGTCACCAAGGAGGCCCTGCGCCGCGCTCACACGGTGATGATGAGCGACCCCAAGGGGCCGGTCTACATGACCTTCCCACGCGAGACGCTGACCGAGCTGTGGTCGGAGGGCCAGATCCGCTCCTATCCCGAGGAGCGCTTTCGCGCCGCGCCAGTCGGCGCGGTCGATCGGCAGTCGGTCGAAGAGATCGCGACGAGGCTGCTGGCTGCCGAGCACCCGCTGCTGATCACAGCCTATTCGGGCCGCAATCCTGCCGCCGTCGCGGCGCTCGACGCGCTTGCGCAGTTCGCCGGCATCCGCGTCGTCGAGTTCAGCCCCGTTCATCTCAACCTGCCACACGATTCACCCTGTCACGGCGGCTTCGTGCCGACCACGGCGCTGGCCGACGCCGATGTCGGCCTCATGGTCGATGTCGATGTGCCATGGATCCCCAAGGACATGCCGGAAAATCCCTCGACCTGGTGGGCGCATGTCGATGTCGATCCGGAGAAGCGCGCGATCCCGATGTGGACCTTCCCGGCGAACCTGCGCCTGCAGGGCGACAGCTGCCGCTTCTATGCCGACCTGCTGGCCGTGCTGAAGGCGAAGGCCGATGCCGGATTCAAGGCGCGGGCCGCGGCGCGCGTGAAGGAGATCGCGGCGGAAGGCGTGGCGCGGCGAGAGCAGGCGGCCAAGCTCGCCGCCGAGCCCGGCGTCGCGGGCGAGATCAACCCGCACCATCTTTGCGCCAAGCTCGTAAAGGCGCTCGGCCCCTCCGGCGTGGTGATCAACGAGGCGATCCGCAACATTCCGACGGTGCTGGCGCAGATGCCGCGCACCGAGCCCGGCACGCTGGTGGGCCTGGCCGGCGCAGGCCTGGGCTTCTCCAGCAGTGTGGCGCTCGGGCTGAAGCTCGCCATGCCTGATCGCATCGTCATGCCGATCATGGGCGACGGCACCTTCTACTTCTCCAACCCGCAGTCCGTGCTGGCGGTGTCGCAGAATTACGGCCTGCCGGTGTTCATGGTCGTGCTCGACAATTCGGGCTGGGGTGCCGTGAAGGAGGCGACGCTGCGCGTCTATCCCGCCGGCGAGGCCAAGGCCGCCAGCGACTTCGGCGCCAACTTCGGCATGAACATGGACTTCGGCAAGATCGCCGAGGCCGCCGGCGCCCATGGCGAGTTCCTGTCCGATCCAAAGGACGTCGACGCCACGATCGCGCGCTGCCTTGCGGCGGTGCGCTCGGGTCGCACGGCGGTGCTGCATGCCAAGGTGACGAAGGCCTAGGGCTGCCTGGATCGCAGATCGAAACCGTGGGGCCGCAGGTTGATCTCCCTCAAGGAAGTCCCTGATAGTCCTTGAAACGCTCTCGACGCCATCAGGAAAGAGAACACCATGCCCGATACCGCCACCGTGCTTGCGCCATCGTCCAACCAGGCCGTCGAGCATTTCGACGTCCTGATCGTCGGCGCCGGCATCTCCGGCGTCGGTGGCGCCTATCACCTGACCAAGCAGTGCCCCGGCACCAGCTTTGTCGTGCTGGAGACGCAGGAGAGCTTCGGCGGGACCTGGATCACCCATCGCTATCCCGGCATCCGCTCGGACAGCGACCTCTACACCTTCGGCTATCGCTTCAAGCCGTGGACCGGCAAGCCGATCGCGACCGCGCAGGAGATCCTGGATTACATGGGCGAGGTGATCGACGAGAACGACCTCGCGCGCCACATCCGCTACCGCCATCGCATCGATCGCGCGGCGTGGTCGGGCGCCGACAATCGCTGGACCATCGAGGGCGTGCGGCTCGATAGCGGCGCGCCGTTCCGCATCACCGCAGGCTTCTTGTGGATGTGCCAGGGTTACTATCGCCATTCCGAGGGCTACACGCCGGAAT
>JADHLS010000504.1 GCA_016780605.1 Reyranella sp. | reverse complement strand
CCGCGCGCGCAGAGCGTGCCGCGATTGACCGGATGGTCGGGATCGCCCTCGACGTGGATGATCGAGGAACGCGCGTTCTTGGACTTGTCGCCCAGCGAGTAGATCAGCACGCCGCAGGCGACGGCGCAGTAGGGGCAGGCGTTGCGCGTCTCGGTCGCGCGTTCGAGCTTGAAGGGTCGCACACCGGCTGCAAGCGCTTCGCCCGCCTCTTTGAAACCCAGTGCACCGACAGAAGAAGCGGCGAGTCCCGCAGCGCTCACCTTCATGAATTGCCGACGAGTGACGGCCATGTCTTGTCTCCATCCCTTTCGACGCTTTTTTCGTCCCGTCCCGCCGGGCGTGACTTTTTATGGTGCGTCTCGCGCAGTGAAACCTTGCTAAGTCCCTGAATCAACAGAAATCCGCGCACATCTTCGCGAGGGTTCGGACTACCAGTAGTTGCTTGGGATCGCGGGCAACGGACCGCATGCACTGCAGGCACACCCATATTTTTTGCATTTTTTTGCTGATTTTTGATTAGCCGGCCGATGACCGCCAAGCCGTTGGATCAACGCGATTTTCGAATTTCTTGCATTTTATGCATTTTCTGCAGCCCTCCTGCCGGGCCGCCGCCTGCAAAGGCCGAGCATCACACTTCCAGATTTGCGGCGTTGCCACATCCTCTCATCCTAGCGAAAACTAGTGTTTTAGTAAATGACTTTAGTATAGAAACAGACGCAGCGCGTTGCAGCGAATCCTATCGAGGTTGTCTCAGCTCGCCCAACAGTCGACGCCAGGCGGCAAGTTCTCGGCGAGCGGCGAACAGGGGAGCGCGTGTCCGAAGCGCCGCCGTCAGGCGGCGCGTGAAGCGCGGGTCCGACTCGATCCTCCGCAAGAGGCGCGCAAGCGCCTTCGTATTTCCTACGGGAAAGTATCCCGGATAGTCGCGGCCCAGCAGCCCCACATTGCCATCCATGCGCGAGGCCAGGATCGGCACGCCGGCGACGGCCGCTTCGGAAATGACGTTGGCGCCGCCTTCACTCAGCGAGGAGATCACCATGGCGTGGCTGCGCGCCAGCAGGCGGCTGACCGCGACGCGTGGCACGTCGCCCCGCCAATGGTAGCGCGGGTTGGTTCTCATCTCGGCGCGCGCCCGCTCGGCCCACTCGGAAGTATAGGCACGTCCGACCTGCTCGATGCGGATCCTGCTGTCCGCCGGCAGAAGACAGGCAGCCTCGGCTGCGCGCAGCGGGTCCTTCACGTCGCGCAGATGGCCGATCACGCTGACGACAACATGGCGCACGCTGGGTCGCCGCGGGCCAGCCGGCGGTTCGGCCGACTGGTAGATGACGCTGAGGCGCGCGCGCAGGCGCTTGGGGACAACGCGCCAGGCAAGGTCGTTCAGCGCCACCAGCCGGTCCGCCAGCTCGATCGAGCGCAGGGTCGGCCCGGGATCGGACGTGATGGTGTCGTAGATGTCGGTGCCGCTCAGCTGCAGCACCACAGCTCGATCCGGATGGCGCAACTTGAACGCCTCGATGGCGGCGGCGCTGCGCCGGGCATGGAGCGCCACCATGAGATCAGCTGGCGCGCCGTCATACTCGGACGCGACGCGCACGCGATGACCGAGCCTGCGCAAAATGCGCGCCCAGCGCGAGGCGGCGATGCGGTTGCCGGTATGTGCGGTCGGACCGGCGGGTGTGATAAGGACGATCTTCATGAGCCAGGCCGCACAAGCCCAGCGTCCGACCAGCGGGGCCTCCGCCGGTGAACTGATGGCGCAACTGCGCGAAGCCCGTCATCGCACCGAGCGCTTGACGGAAGATCTGTCATCCAGCGAATTGATGGGACCCTATCTCACCATCGTCAATCCCGTGTTGTGGGAGATCGGCCACGTTGCCTGGTTCCACGAGTACTGGACGCTGCGCGAGGCCGCCGGCCGCGCGCCGCTGATCGAACGCTGCGACCGGCTGTGGGACTCGAGCGCCGTGGCGCACGCGACGCGCTGGCATCTCGACCTCCCCGATCGCGCCGGAACCTGTGCCTACATGGCCGACGTGCTGCATCGGCAGGAGCATCTGCTGGCACGCGGCATCGATGACGAAACGCGCTATTTCTACGATCTCTCGATCCGGCACGAGGACATGCATGTCGAGGCGCTGACCTACATGCGCCAGACCTCGAGCAACGCGCCGCCACCGGATCTCGGCATGCGGACGCGGCCGAGCGCGGGCGCGTTGCCGGGCGACGTCGCCGTGCCGGGCGGCCGCTGGCGGCTCGGTTCGACTACAGGCGAGGGCTTCATCTTCGACAACGAGAAGTGGGCACATGAGACGGTGCTGGCGCCTTTCCGGATCGCCCGCGCCGCCGTCACCAACGCCGAGTTCGCGGCCTTCGTCGAGGACGGCGGCTACCGCACCCGCGCGTTCTGGAGCGACGCCGGCTGGGCGTGGCGCGAGCAGCGCGGCGCCGAGCAACCGATTTACTGGCAAGGCAAGCGTGACGGCGCCTGGGCAGCCCGCCGTTACCGTACCGTCGAGGAACTGGCGCCGCATGCGCCCGTCATGTTCGTGAACTGGTTCGAAGCCGATGCGTGGTGCCGCTGGGCCGAGCGCCGCCTGCCGACGGAGACCGAATGGGAAGCGGCCGCCATCGGGATGCCAAGTGCCGATGGCGCGCGCTTGACAGACCGACGCCGCCGCTGGCCGTGGGACGATACTGGAGGCGATGGCAGACCTACGGCGGCACACGCCAACCTCGACTTCGCCTTCGATGGCCCGGTCGACGTCGCGGCCCTCCCTGCGGGCGATAGCGCCTTCGGCTGCCGGCAGATGATCGGCAATGTCTGGGAGTGGACCTCGTCGGACTTCCTGCCCTTCGTGGGCTTCGCCGCCGATCCCTACAAGGACTACTCCCAACCGTGGTTCGGCACGCGCAAAGTACTGCGCGGCGGCTGCTGGGCGACAAGTGCCCGCATCGCCCGCCCGGGCTATCGCAACTTCTTCACGCCCGACCGCAACGACGTGTTCGCCGGCTTCCGGACCTGCGAGCTCTGACGACGATGGATGCTCTCACTGCTTTCGGCCTGTTTTCCGTGACCGCCATGGTGACCTGCTACGCGTTCGAGGAGCGCAGCCATTGGTTCATCCTGGGCTTCGCCGCGTCCTGCCTGCTCGCCTCGATCTACGGCTTCCTCCAGGGCGCCTGGCCATTCGGACTGGTGGAGGGCCTGTGGACGTTCATCGCCCTGCGCCGCTGGCTGGCGCGCCGAGCACGGGGCGACTTGGCGCAACGCGTCGGTCATTGAACGCATCCTCGTTGCCGGGAGCGCGCCACTCCAGTGGCGCTTCTTTTGTCGATCACAACGCCCATGAGCGGCACTGGAGTGCCGCGCTCCCGGCCATGAGCGGACGGATCGCGGTCTACCGCGACCTTGGAGATCCGCGTCCAGTTCACACGATGTGTCATCGATCGATGTCGCCCAACACGGCATCAATCGTGCAGAGTGAACGACCTGAATCTCAGTCGTGCGTGGGGGAGTACATCGCATGTCCAACCGGTTCACCCAGTACATTCTGTTCGCCATGGGCCTCGGCATCGTCATGGGCACCGTGGTCTACGAGTACATGCCCGACAGCCGGGCCGACATCGCCTACAGCGTCAACCTGATCGCGCTGCTCTTCCTGCGTCTGATCAAGATGATCATCGCGCCGCTGGTCTTCGCCACGCTGGTCGGCGGCATCGCCCACATGGGCGCGGGCTCGCGGCTCGGCCGCATCTTCGCCAAGACCATGGGCTGGTTCATCAGCGCCTCGTTCGTGTCCCTGCTGCTCGGCCTGGTCATGGTCAACCTCCTGCAGCCAGGCGCCAACTTCCCGGGCACGCTGCCCGACAAGGGCCAGTCGACCGGCCTGCCGGTTTCCGCCTTCTCGGTCGAGAAGTTCCTCACTCACCTGATCCCGACCTCCGTCGTCGACGCCATGGCGCAGAACGAGATCCTGCAGATCGTGGTGTTCGCCGTGTTCTTCGCCGTGGCGCTGGGCGCCATGCCCGAGCGCGCCAAGCCGATGCTGGCCCTGATCGAGGATCTCGCCCACATCATGCTCAAGGTCACCGGCTACGTAATGCTGTTCGCGCCGCTCGCGGTGTGGGCGGCCATAACCGCCACCGTCGCCAAGAACGGTCTCGGCGTGCTGTGGAAGCTGGTCCTGTTCATGGGCGGCTTCTATCTGTCGCTCCTGATCCTGTGGGGCATCCTGATCGTCGTCGGCTTCATCGCCATCGGGCCGCGCTACCGCCAACTGCTGCGGCTGATCCGCGAGCCTTTGATGATCGCCTTCTCGACCGCGAGCTCGGAAGCGGCCTATCCCAAGACGCTGGAAGGCCTCAATCGCTTCGGCGCCTCGACCCGCATCTCGAGCTTCGTGCTGCCGCTCGGCTACTCGTTCAACCTCGACGGCACGATGATGTACTGCACCTTCGCCAGCATCTTCATCGCCCAGACCTATCACATCGAGATGTCGCTCGGCACGCAGCTCGCCATGCTGGCGACACTCATGATCACCTCCAAGGGCGTGGCCGGCGTGCCGCGCGCCTCGCTGGTGGTAATCGCGGCCACCCTCGCCCAGTTCAACATCCCCGAAGCGGGGCTGCTGATGATCATGGGCATCGACACCTTCCTCGACATGGGTCGCAGCGCCACCAACGTGATCGGCAATTCGCTGGCCACCGCGGTCGTCGCCAAATGGGAAGGCGAGCTCGCTCCCGAGCACGAGATGACGCCCGCCGATGCGGTGCCGCCCGACCAGGTGCCGGGCGATCCGGTGCGGACATGATGCCCGGGATGACGTGCAGGATGACGGTGGCGGCGTGGCTTCTGGCCGCGCTGGCGCTTCTGCCGGCCCTGCTCGCGGAGCCGGCAGCCGCCCAGGACGTGGGGCTGAGCCCCACGCTCGCCAACATCAAGCGCACGCGCACCGTGCGGCTGGGCTATCGCGAGGCCTCGGTGCCCTTCTCATTCCTCGACCAGTCCAGCCGGCCGATCGGCTACAGCCTCGAGCTGTGCGAGGCGATCGTCGAGGAGATCGGCGCC
>JADHLS010000503.1 GCA_016780605.1 Reyranella sp. | reverse complement strand
CGCGCCGCCTCGACCCAACCGGCGTTGCGCCGCACGTTCACCTCGGCGCGCGCGAAGCGAATATAGAACGGCAGGTTGATGATGGCGGTGGCGATGATGATGTTCTCGATGCGATTGCCCAGCGCCGCCACCAGCGCCATCGCCAGCACGAACAGCGGAAAGGCCATCAGCACGTCGACGAAGCGGCCGATCCAGCGATCGAGGTTGCCGCCGACATAGCCGCAGAAGCCGCCGATCACCGCGCCGACCGCGAAGGAGAGGCTGACTGCCGAGAAGGCGATCAGGAGGTCGAGCCGCGTCGCCGCCAGGATGCGGCTCAGGATGTCGCGCCCCAGCTGGTCGGTGCCGGCCCAGTGCGCCGCCGACGGCGGCTTCAGTGCGTTGGGCACGTTGGACGCCACGGGATCGTAGGGCACCAGCAGCGGCGCAAAGAGCGCGATGAAGATCAAAGCCAGGGCACCCAGGCTCGCCACGGCGGTGACCGGGTTGGAGCGCAGCACGTAGGCGGCGTGGCGCCCGATGCCCGACCGGCCGATGGCAAGGTCGCTCATGCCACCGACACCCGGGGATCGGCGATGCCGTACAGCACGTCGATGGTGACGTTCACCAGCACGAAGATCGAGGCCATCAGCAGCACGAAGGCCTGCACCGGCGCGTAGTCGGAGGAAAGCAATGCATCGAGCGCGTAGGAGGCCACGCCCGGCCAGGAGAACACCTTCTCGACCAGCACGTTGGCGCCCAGCATGGTCGAGAACACGATGCCGGTGATGGTGATCACCGGCAGCAGCGCATTGCGCAACGCATAGGCCACGACAATGCGCAATCGCGACAGGCCCATGGCGTGGGCGGTGCGGATGAAGTCGCTGCCCAGCACCGCCAGCATCGAGGCGCGGGTCATGCGGGCGAGCGGCGCCAGCACGAACAGCGCCATGGTGAAGGCAGGGAGAATCAGCTGGCGGAAGGCGGCCCACCAGCCTTCCCAGTCGCCGGTGAGCGCGAAGTCGATCAGGTAGAAGCCGGTGATGTCGGGCGGAGCCGAGGCGAAGATGTCGATCCGCGCCGTCGGATCGGGCGCCCAGCCCAGCAGATAATAGAAGGCATAGATCAGCAGCAGGCCGGATACGAAGGTCGGCACGCAGACGCCGAGCGTGCAGAGCAGCCGCACCGCGTGATCGATCAGCGAGCCCTGGCGCAGGGCGGCGAAGATCCCGAGCGGAATGGCCAGAAACAGCGCGATGACCAGCGCGGTGCAGGTGAGCTCGAGCGACGCCGGCAGCCGACGCTTGATGTCGAGCACGACGGGCTGTCCCGTCGTCATCGAGCGGCCGAAGTCGCCGCGCGCGATCTCGCCCAGGTAACGCACCAGCTGCACCGGGATCGGCTTGTCGAGGCCCATGGTGCGGCGCAGTTCCTCGATCTCCTCCTTGCCCGCGCTGGGGCCCGAGGCGAAGAAGGTCGCGGGATCGCCGGGCAGGACGCGCATCAGCGTGAAGGTGACGATCACGACGCCGAGCAGTGCGGGGATCGACGCCAACAACCTGCGGCCGACGCGCCGGGCGATACCGGCCAGCAAGCTAAACCCTCTTCAGGTCGCGGAAGTCGGCCTGGCGGTAGAACTGATAGGTGTAGCCGTCGACCGACTTGGACATCGCCGCGTCGTGGTTGGGCTGCCAGAGCATGATCAACGGCGTCTCGGCGCCGAAGATCTCGATCATCTTCACGCAGTCGTCGTCGTACTTTGCCTTGTCGGTCTGGTAGCGCGCGTCGAGGGTCAGCTCTTCCATCTTGGTGCTCTTGAAGGAAGCGAAGTTCCAGCGCTGTTCGCGCGTGAAGTAAAGATAGAAGAAGTAATAGGTGTAGGGTAGCCAGGCCGTGGCGCCGTCGGTGAAAAATGGCATCTTGCGTTCCGACGCCAGCGTATTGAACTCGGCATCCGGCTTCTTCTGGATCTCGACCTGGATGCCGGCCTTGCCCAGCGCCTCCTTCACCAGCGCCGCCAGCGGTTCGGCCGTCGCCGCGGCGCCGACATTGAAGGAGAAGGTCGTCGAGAAGCCGTTGGGGTAACCCGCTTCCGCCAGCAGCTTCTTGGCCAGCGCCGGATCGGTCTTGTTGGGGATGGGCTGCGGGAAGCTGGCATCCGGCGGGGTCGTCGACCAGGTACCGTCATAGAGCTTCTTGCCGCGGCCGAAGATCGCGGCCTTGAACATGTCTTCGTAGGGCAACGCGGCGGCGATCGCCTTGCGCACCTTGACGTTGTCGAAGGGGGCGAGCTGGGTGTTCATTGCGATGTGGGTGAAGCCGTTGGTCTGCGGCATGGAGACGAGCTTGGCCTTGGCCGAGGTCTCGATGGTGGGCAGGTCGGCGGCGGCGAGGTCGATGGCGAGGTCGGCATCGCCGCGCTCGACCAGGTTGGCGCGCGTCGCGGGCTCCGGGACTGTCTGGATGATGACGCGCTTGAAGTTGGGCAACGCGCCGCCCGGCCCGCCGACCCACTTCTCGTTGCGCCGCAGCACCGTGCTTTCGCCGGGCTTGTGGCTCTCGACGATGTAGGCGCCGCTCGCCGCGGTGTTGGTCTTCATCCATTCCTGCGCCCACGGGTCCTCGGCCGTGGCGTTCTTCTTGGCGAGCTTGCTGTTGATCATGATGGCGTAGGGCACACAGAGGTTGGCCAGCGCCAGTCGATCGGGTTTCTCCAGCGTCACGGTGAGCGTCTGCGGGTCGACGATCTTGAACTGATCGACGCTGGTCAGCGAGCCGGTGGTGAACTGCGGCTGGGCCAGCGACTTGGCCGAGACGGCGCGATCGAGCGACCACTTGATGTCCTCGGCTGTCACCGGCGTGCCGTCGTGCCAGGTCGCATCGGGGCGCAGCGTGATGGTGATGACCTTGTTGTCGGGGCTGATGCTGTAGGCCTTCGCCAGCTCGCCCGTGATGGTGTCGGGATCGAACACCCAGTAGTCGGCGACCTTCTTGCGCCCGAAGCGGAACAGCCGGTCGTAGACGTTCATGCTGAGCCCGAACGCCTCGCGCGTGGAGCCGAACATCGTGAGGTCGAGCGTGTTGATCGTGGCGCCCGTCACATAGCGCAGCGTCTCCGCCCGGCTCTGGGCCATCGCCGGAGCGCCGCCCGCGAGCAGAGCGGCGCCAGCGGCACCTTGCAGAAGAACTCGACGTTTCATGTGGTCACCATCTCATCCGTTGAAGAGCTGGCGTTCCCTACCCAGCCCGAAAACCACGCAATTCCCATGCCATTGGTTTGGCGCTGACGATTGGCCTGGACTCGCGCGTGCCGGTGATACTCGTGGCAAGAGGCACAGTCCGCCCAGCTGATTCCAGCTGGGCGCATTGTGCTTTATGGTGCGCGTGGGAGAGACGATTCAATGCATTTCGCGACCGCCGACAAGAGCCTGGGCGCCGACCCGGATCGGGCCCGGCACTGGCCGGTGCCGCGGCGTCAGGCGTGGTTCGCCTTCTCGATGACGTTCCTGCTGATGGTCTTCGATTTCATGGACCGGCAGATCGTGGTGTCGATGTTCCCGGCGCTGAAAGCGGAATGGGATTTGAGCGACAAGCAGCTCGCTGCGCTGACCGCCGCCGTTTCGATCACGGTCGCCGTCTTCGCCTTTCCCATCGCGCTCCTGGCCGACCGCTGGAGCCGCGTGAAGAGCATCGTTGTCATGGCGACGATCTGGAGCCTCGCCACCATCGCCTGTGGCCTGTCGAAGACCTACGGCCAGTTGCTCACAGCGCGCACTGTCATTGGTCTCGGCGAGGCAGGCTATGGCGCCGCCGGCGGCGCGTTGCTCACCAGCATGTTCCCGGCGGCACGGCGGGCCACCGTGATCGGCGGATTTCTCTCTGCGGCCGTGGTCGGTTCGGTGCTGGGCGTGGCGGTGGGCGGCGTGATCACCGCGCGCTGGGGCTGGCAGGCGGCGTTCGGCCTGGTCGGCATTCCGGGCCTCGTCCTGGCGCTGCTGTTCCTGCTGGTGCGCGACTACGGCACGGTGCCGCTCACCGATCCCGAAGCGCGGCGGCTGGGCGTGCGCGGCGTGCTGCGCGGCATCCTGGGGCCGCGCACCGCCCTGATCGCCTATGCCGGCGGCGCGACACAGCTGCTCACCGTGTCGACGGTCTATGTCTGGCTGCCGAGCTACCTCAACCGTTTCCACGGTCTCGCGACCGACAGGGCCGGCCTGATGACGGCGATCGTGCTGGTGCTGGGCAGCATCGGCATCGTGCTGTGGGGCTACGTCGCTGATCGCGTCGGCGACGGTGCGCCGCAACGCAAGCTGATGGTGCCGGCGGCGTGCCTTGTGGTGGCCGCCTTGCTCCTGTCGGCGGGCTTCGGTGCCATGCAGCCGAGTGCCGTGCAATTCGCGGTGATCGCGGCCGGCGGCTTCATGATGACGGCAGCCTCGGGCACCGTCCCCTCCGTCGCCATCGACGTCATCCATCCCGGCCTGCGCGCCACTGCCGGCGCCATGGTCGCCGTGGCGCAGAACCTGTTCGGGCTGGCCGCCGGGCCGCTGATAACAGGCGTGTTGTCCGACGCCTTCGGACTGGTGACGGCGCTGACGGTGATGCCGGTCTTCGCCGTCGTCTCGGCGATCATCCTCATGGTCGGCACGCGCTTCTATCCGGCGGAGCTTGCGGTGGCGAAGGTCCTCGCATCCCCGACATTGGCATCGGACTAGGTGCGCGCCCTCATTGCTGGGAGCGCGCCACTCCGTGGCGCTTGGAATCTTCCGGACCGCGAGCCTCTGGCTCGCTCATGAGCGCCACGGAGTGGCGCGCTCCCAGCAAAGACGATGAGCGAGCCGGAGGCGCGCGGTCCGGAAGACAATGATTAACGATTGGCCCTGGCCACCGCCGCATTCAGCAGCAGGTTGGCGCCCGGCACCGAGCGCGCGAGCTCGATTGCCTCGTTGACGTTGTGGCTGATGCCCTCGAAGCAGGGCGTGAAGATCATTGCCGTCGGCGCCATGGTCGCCACGGCATAGGCATCGTGCCCGGCCTGGCTGCGCATCTCGCGGTACGGCAGGCCGAGCTCCTTGGCCGTCGTCCGCAGGAGATC
>JADHLS010000502.1 GCA_016780605.1 Reyranella sp. | reverse complement strand
CGAGCAGGCGGCGGAACCCCAGGTCGAGAGCGCGGAGCCACCTCCGCCGGTCGAGACCAAGCCGATCGACCTTGCAGCCATCGTCGATCCGCCGCCGCCCGACCTGCCGCCACCGGAATTCCCGATCGCCAAGATCGACATCCCGCCGCCGCCCGACCTGCCGCCTCCCGTCATTCCCAAGCCGGAGAAGAAGGTCGAGCCCAAGCCGGAGGCCAAGCCTGCGCCCAAGCCCGCACCGGCGCCGCAGCCCGCCGCACCGCCGGCCGAGAACCAGACTCAGCAGGCGGCGCGCGCGCCCGCCGCGCCGCGCACCGTGTCGGCGTCGCAGATCGGCTACACGGTGCCGCCCAATCCGGTCTATCCCGCGCGCTCGCGCAAGGCGGGCGAGCAGGGGACGGTCACCGTACGCGTCTTCGTCGACGTGGCCGGCCGGCCCGCCCAAGTCGCGCTGCAGACCTCGTCGGGCCATCCCGCGCTCGACGAAGCGGCGCTGAGCGCCGTGCGCGCCGCACAATTCCGACCCTATGCCGAAGGCGGCGTGCCGCAGGCAGTGTGGGTCGTGGCCCCGATCAACTTCGTGTTGCGCTAGGAGTACGTCATGGGTGACGCATCGTCCCTGGGTTTCGGCCATTTCATCGCGCAGTCCGACATCGTCGCCAAAGTGCTGCTCGCGGTGCTGGTGATCATGTCGGCGATCTCCTGGTACCTGATCGTCTACAAGGGCATCAGCCAGGTCGTGCGCCAGAAGCGCAGCGCGAGGTTCCTCGCCTTCTTCTGGAGTGCCACCTCGCTCGAGCAGGTGCAGAACGAGCTCAACATCCACGGCGTGCACGAGCCGTTCGGCCATCTGACGGCCCATTCGCTGGCCGCCCAGGCGCATCACGCCAGGTTCGGCGCGGCCAAGCTCGAGGAGACGGGCAGCGAGCAGGAGTTCCTGACGCGCACCATCAAGAAGGTGCTCGACGAGGAGACGACGTCGCTGGAGAACGGCCTCACCATGCTGGCCACCATCGGCGCCACGGCGCCCTTCGTTGGGCTGTTCGGCACGGTATGGGGCGTCTATCACGCCCTGGTGGCGATCGGCATGTCGGGCTCGGGCATGCTCGACAAGGTCGCGGGCCCGGTCGGCGAAGCGCTCATCATGACGGGCATCGGCCTTGCCGTCGCCCTGCCGGCGGTCATGGGCTACAACTGGCTCACGCGGTCCAACCGCGTGCTGACCGCCAAGCTCGATGCCTTCGCCTTCGAGCTGCTGAACTTCCTGCTGATCGGCCGCACGCTGCAGACTGCCGGACGCAAGCCGGGCAGCGTGCCGCTCGCCGCCGTGAACTACTAGGCCGGGAGAAGACCAATGGCGTTCGGAAGCTTCGACCGCAAGTCGGCCAACCAGCCGATGGCCGAGATCAACATGGTGCCGTTGATCGACGTCGTGCTCGTGCTGCTGGTGATCTTCATCGTGACGGCGCCGCTTCTGACCAATGCGGTCAAGCTCGACCTGCCCAAGGCGACGTCGAACGCCGACATCCAGAAGCCGGAGAAGGTGGAGTTCGCCATCGACGCCAATGGCGGGCTGTTCTGGAAGGGCGAGCGCATCACCCGCGAGGAAGCGGTCCAGCGCTTCGCCGAGGCCGGAGCCAAGCGGCCGCAGCCCGAGGTCTATCTGCGCGCCGACCAGAACGTGCCGTACCGCTATGTCGCCGAGACCCTGGCCGATGCATCGAAGGCCGGGCTCTCCAAGGTGGCCTTCGTCAGCGAACCGGCGCGGTGATCTTGCCGCACCGCGGACCTCCAGGTCCGCTCACAGTCTCCCGGACCGCGAGCTTCCAGCTCGCTCAAGAGTTATGAGCGCGCAGGATGCCGGCGGTCCGGAAGAGCATGAGCGGTCCGGCGAGATCAATTGTACTTGGCGAGTTCCAGCCGGCCGATCTGGTTGCGATGGACCTCGTCGGGACCGTCGAAAATCCGCATCGAGCGGGCTGAGGCGTAGGCCTTGGCGAGGCCGAAGTCGCCGGAGACTCCGGCGCCGCCATGGGCCTGGATCGCCATGTCGACGACGCTCGACAGCATCTTCGGCACGGCGACCTTGATCATGGCGATCTCGGCGCGCGCCACCTTGTTGCCGACCGTATCCATCATGTAGGCGGCCTTGAGCACGAGGAGCCGCGCCTGCTCGATCATGATGCGCGCCTCCGCAATACGCTCCAGGGTGACCGTCTGCTCGGCCAGCGGCTTGCCGAAGGCGACGCGGGACTTCACGCGCTTGCACATGTCCTCGAGCGCCCTCTCGGCGGCGCCGATCGCGCGCATGCAATGGTGGATGCGGCCCGGTCCCAGGCGCCCCTGGGCGATCTCGAAGCCGCGGCCCTCTCCTAGAAGAACGTTCGAGCGCGGGACGCGGACATTGTCGAACGTTACCTCGGCATGACCGTGCGGCGCATCGTCGTAGCCGAACATCGACAGCGGCCGCACCACCTTCACGCCCGGCGCATCCATCGGCACCAGCACCATCGACTGCTGGCGATGTCGATCGGGGTTCGAGGGATCGGTCTTGCCCATGAAGATCGCGATCTTGCAGTGCGGGTGGGACGCGCCCGTCGTCCACCATTTGCGGCCGTTGATCACGTAGTCATCGCCGGCGCGCAGGATCGTGCTCTCGATATTGGTGGCGTCGGAGGAGGCGACGGCAGGCTCGGTCATGGCGAAGCAGCAGCGGATCTCGCCCGCGAGCAGCGGCGCCAGCCACTGCTGCTTTTGCGCCTCGTTGCCGTAGAGCTCCAGCGTCTCCATGTTGCCGGTGTCGGGTGCGGAGCAGTTGAATACCTCCGACGCCATCGGCGCGCGTCCCATGATCTCGCACAGGGGCGCGTACTCCAGGTTGGTGAGGCCGGCGCCGCGCGGGGAATGCGTCAGGAAGAGGTTCCACAGGCCCTCGAGCCGGGCCTTCTTCTTGAGATCCTCCATCAGCGCCGTCGGCTGCCAGCGGTCGCCGGTCTCGATCTCGTGGTCGTGGCGCGCCTCGTTGGGATAGATGTGCCGATCCATGAAATCCCCGAGCTTCTCCTGCAGGGCCCTGACTTTGTCGGAGTAGGCGAATTCCATGGCGTGCCTCCTGATGACGCAGGGCCATGGTTAAGGCGCCGCACCGCATCAGGAAATTGAATAGATTTCATGATATCTCATGCACATGGTTAATCTGTCGCGCGTCGATCTCAACCTGCTGGTCGTCCTCGAGGCGATCGTCGCCGAAGGCGGCGTCAGCCGGGCCGCCGATCGCCTCAACCTCACGCAGCCCGCGGTGAGCCACGCCCTGGCGAGGCTGCGCGAGCTGTTCGACGATCCGCTGTTCGTGCGCGAAGGCCGCAACCTCGCGCCGACGTCGCTCACCAAGCGCCTGATCGAGCCGATGCGGCAGTCGCTGCAGGCTCTCGGCGCGCTGATCGAGCAGGGCGCGAGCTTCGATCCGGCAACGAGCGGGACGAGTTTCACGGTGTCGATGCGCGACCCCATGGAAGTGCTGATCCTGCCGCCGATGATGCGGCGCCTCGGGCGGCTGGCGCCGCGCATCGACCTGCGCACGGTGCAGGTCCGACGACGCAGCCTCGAGGCCGGCCTGGCCGACGGCACGGTCGATGCCGCGCTCGATGTCGCCCTGCCGCTGTCGGAGCGCATCCATCGCCAGCGCGTCAGCGCCGACCGCTTTGTGGTCGCCGTGCGCAAGGCCCATCCGCGGGTCCGGCCGGGGTTCACCCTGGCGACCTATCTTGCCGAGAAGCACGTCATGGTGACGTCGCGTCGCCGCGGCCCGGGTGCGGAGGACATCGAGCTCGGCCAGCACGGCAAGCGCCGCCATGTCAGCCTGCGCTGTCGCAACTACCTGGCGGCCTTTCGCGTGGTGGCGGAGAGCGATCTGGTGCTCACCATGACGGCGCGCTACGCAAGGCTGCTAACCGCCGGGTCGGGCGTGCGGCTTCTGCCCATGCCGTTGCGCATGCCGACTCTCGATCTCTTCCTCTATTGGCACGATCGCGTCGACGGCGATCCGGCCAATCGCTGGTTGCGCACCGAGCTCGTCGCGGCGCTGGGCAAGGCCGCCCACTTGGGCAAGACTGCGCACCCCTGACAATCGCCCGGAGTTTTGCGCGTGTCCCTCGATGCCAGGCCGACGGTCGCCGAGCCCGATGACGATCCATATCTCTGGCTCGAGGATATCGAGGGGGCGCCCGCGCTGGCCTGGGTCGAGGCCGAGAACGACCGCACGCTGAAGACTTTCGCTGGAGCGCAATTCGCCAGCGATCGCGACACCCTGGCGGCGATCCTCGACCGCGCGGACAAGCTGCCCCTGGTCGCGCGGCGCGGACCGTGGCTCTACAACTTCTGGCTCGACGGCAAGAACCCGCGCGGCCTGTGGCGGCGCACCACGCTCGAGATCTTCCGTCTCGACCAACCGGCCTGGGAGCTGCTGCTCGATGTCGACGCCCTGGCCGCGTCGGAAGGCGAGGATTGGATCTGGGGCGGCGCCCTGACGCGGCCCGGCACGCACGACCGCGCGATCGTGCGCCTGTCGCGCGGCGGCAGCGATGCCGTGGTTCTGCGCGAGTTCGATCTGCCGACCCGGACCTTCGTGAAGGACGGTTTCGCGCTGTCGGAAGCCAAGGGCTGGGTGAACTGGCTCGACCCCGATACGCTGCTGCTCAGCAGCGCCTGGGGCGGCGATGCCACGACCTCGGGCTATGCGCGGACCGTGCGGCTGTGGCGCCGCGGCAGCGACGTCACGCAAGCGCCCGTGCTCTTCGAGGTGCCGCGCGAGAGCATGTCAGCCGGCGCCGTGGTCGATCTCGACAACGCCACCAAGCTCGTATGGTACTTCGAGCAAATCGGGTTCTTCGACGTCGGCCTCTGGATGGCGGACGGCGAGGGCGGCAACCGCATCAAGCTCGACCTGCCGACCGACATCGAGACGCGGACCCACGACGGGTGGATGGCGCTGAAGCCGCGCAAAGCCTGGACGGTGGCCGGCAAGACGTGGCCCGCCGATAGCTTGCTCGGCATCCGTCTGGACGCCCTCATGGCCGGCAA
>JADHLS010000501.1 GCA_016780605.1 Reyranella sp. | reverse complement strand
CATCGGAGACGTCCTCCAGCTGATCGTTCCAGGCCGCGCGGGGCACCAGGAAGCGGTCGCCGGTGACGGTGTGCACCACATCCGGCACGTCGCCCACCTGCATCGCGGCGATGAGCTTGGTGATCACGTCCGGCCCGTTCATGATGGTCAGATTGACCTTGGTGCCGTTGCGCTTTTCCCAGTCCGCCATCCAGGCGATTACGGCATCGTTCTCGGCCTTGTAGAAACCCTGGGTCCACCAGACCGTGAGTTCCCCGGCGGCCGTCGCGCGGCGCGGCATCAGGCTGGCGCCCGCCGTGACCGCAGCACCCGCCGCAGTTGCGCCAACCAATGTCTGCCGCCGTGTCATGCGCTTCATGTTGTTTGCCTCCCCAAGACGCCAGATCGGCGCCGCCCTCAACCTTTCACGCCTCCCATGGTCAGACCGCCGTGCATCTTGCGGCGGACACCGTAGTAGATGAGCAAAGGCGGAAGGGCGTAGATGATCGCCGCCGCCATCAGGTAGTTCCAGGGTGCCTCGTCCCCGACCAGGAACTTGCCGAGCGTCACCGGCACGGTGACGACCTTGCCGCCCGACAGGAGCAGGAACGCATAGAGATATTCATTCCACGACAGCAGCAGCGCATAGGTGCCGATCGCCACCAGGGCGGGCGCCATCAGCGGCAGATAGATGCGGAAGAAGATCTGCGGCGGCGAGGCGCCGTCGATGCGCGCCGCCTCGTCCAGCTCGAACGGGATAGAGGCACTGTATTGCTGGAAGATGAAAATCGCGTAGGGCGTGGCGAAGGTCACTTCGACCGCGATCACCGCCAGCGGATTGTTGGTCAGGCCATACTTGCCCATGATGCCGTAGAAGGGGATGGCGAGGAACGACATCGGGATCACATAGGTCAGCAGCGCCGCGTTGGTCAGCATCCAGCCGTTGCGGATGCGCATCCGGCTGATGGTGAAGCTGGCCAGGGAGCCGATGGCGAGCGTCAGGAACGCGACAGCGATACCGATGAAGAAGCTATTGCCCATCTGATTCCAGAATGTCTCGAGCAGCCAGAAGGTCTGGTGGAACACGACGCTGAAAGCATGCGGGCTGGGCGAGACCGGGAAGACGGAGGTGCTGAGCACCTCCTCCTTTTCCTGCATGGACACGCGGATGATGTTGTAGATCGGCAGAAGCGTCCAAACGAGCAGCACCGACGACAGCAACCACACGCCTATATTGTTGAGCGCGCGGGTCCGATGACGCGCGGTCATATCGTGACCTCGCTGCGCCGCAGCTGGCGCATCAGCAGGATCACCAGCGGGATCAGGAGCGGCAGCGCCGTCAGCACCGTCGCCATGCCCAGGCTGGGATCGCCTAATTCGAAGGCGTTGCGGATGCCGAGCGTCGCGAGCACATGCGTCGACAGCGCCGGCCCGCCACCCGAGATGAAGCGCACGGCGTTGAAATCGCCCAGCGCCCAGATTGTGGAGAGCATGGTGCAGACCAGGTACATCCCGGCCATCAGCGGCAGGGTCACGAGCCTGAACTTCTGGATAGGGCTCGCGCCATCGACGTCCGCCGCCTCATAAAGCTCGAGCGAGATGGCCATGCGACCGGCGAGGAAGATCAGGGTCCAGAAGGGCAGCCATTTCCAGATATGGCCATAGATGACCGAAGCGAGTGCGAGGCCGTGACTGTCGAGCCAGGGCGGCCCGTCGACCTGCGCCACGTTCCAGATGATGTTGTTGATCAGGCCCCACTGGCCGTTCAGCATCCAGTTGATCGACAGGTAGCTCGGCAGCGCCGGCACCGCCCAGGGCAGCATGAAGATCAGCAGCAGGACCTTGCTCCACCAGCCCTTGCGCATGAAGAAGCCGGACAGCAGCAGGGCCAGAAACAACTTCAGGTTCACGCCGAACAGCAGGTAGAGCAGCGTGTTCACCACCGTGCGCGGATAGACCGGATCGTTGAACAGCGCCCGGTAGCTCGCCGGATCGCTGCCCAGCCACAGCCCGTAGCCGATAGGATAGATCACGAAGGCCAGGAAGACCGCGACGTAGGGGACGACGAAGGCCAACGCCCAGAGCTTGTCGGCGGCAAACCTGCGACGTCGCCGCGCCAGGGGCGTGGTGTTGGTGGCCGCGGCCGGGCTGTCGATCGAGGTCGTGACCACCATCGTTCGCTCCTTCCCCACTGGCTCCGCGTTCTGGCGCGCGGTGGCCCTTCAGTCAGTCTGCGAGTGTGGCAAGTTGCCCTGTGCGACACAACCGATCTTGCGCCGAGCTTCCGTTGTCACGTCGCTTGGCCGCGGCCGGTATTCAGCACGGCGTTCAGGACCAGGGCGCTGAAGGTGGCGGTGCCGATCCACTCACCAGCCGAGCACCCAATCCCCCGGCGTCGCTTCGCGCCGGGGAGACTAGGCCTACACGACGACCTTGCGATAGAGATGCCAGGTCGCATGGCCGAGGATCGGCAGGACGATCGCGAGCCCGACCAGTAGCGGGATCGCGCCGATCACCAGGCCGGCCGCGATGATCAGGCCCCACACCGCCATTGCGCCGGGATTCTGCCGCACCGCGCGGAACGACGTCGTCACCGCCTGGGTGATTCCCACGTTGCGGTCGAGCAGCAGCGGGAAGGAGACGACGCTGATCGCCAGCACCAGCAGGGCGAACAGGAAGCCCACGCCGACGCCCGCGATCACCATGGTCCACCCCTTGGTCGTGGTGACGGCATCGCGCGCGAAAGCGATGGCCGAGACCGGTGCGTCGGGGCCGAGCGTCACGGTGTAGATGGTGTTGGCGGCGGCGAGCCACAGGGCGAACAGGCCGAGCAGGACCAGGCCCAGCGCCATGATCGAGCCAACCGCCGGCGAGCGCGCGACGGCGAAGGCATCGGCCCAGCCGGTGGCGGTGCCGAGCTCGCGCCGGCGGCTCATCTCGTAGAGGCCGACGCCGAACAGCGGTGCGATCAGGGCGAAGCCCGAGACCAGCGGGAAGATCAGCGGCAGCATCCCGTAGTCGAAGGCGAAGCGCGAGATGATCAGGCCGGCGATGGGATAGATCATGCACAGGAAGACGACGTCGGTGCGGCAGGCGCCGAAATCGCGCGCACCCTCACGCAGCGCCTGGCGCAGGTCTGAAAGCCCGATCTTGCGCACGACCGGCGGCGCCGTTCCGTGGGCGTCCCAGGCACCGTCCATGGTGCTGGCGGCCGAGCCGATGGCCTGTCCGGTTTCCTTGAGACGATCCCAGCCCCATTCGATGGGGTTCCTGACATGGTGCTGCACGGCCATGGTTGTCTCCTTCCTGACAATGGAAGGTCGCGGCCCAAGCGTGGCGTACAGTCCGTGGCAATGGTATCGATGTCAGTCCAAGTTCGTCGGCCACGAAGAGCCGCGATCCGCCACGCTCCGAGTCTACGCCGATTGACGGCAGATGTAAGGCCCAACTTTGCGAGACGCGGCTAGTTCAGGAACTTCAAATACTGGCCGACGAAGTCGCAACCGACGTCCTTCGCATAGGCGTCGATCAGCTTCTTGGTGATCGGACCCGGCGTCTTGCCGTCGGCCACTGGGCCGCCATTGAAGCTCCTGACAGGCAGGATGCAGAGGCTGGTCGAGGTTAGGAACATTTCCTCGGCGTTGGCCGCGTCGAACAGGTCGATGTCGCCCGCCGTCACCTTGATGCCGAGCTTCTTGGCCATGTCGATGGTCATCTGCCGGCTGACGCCCGGCAGCACGTAGCGCTCCGACGGCGTGAACAGCTCGCCCTCGCGGACGATGAAGATGTTGCTGCCCAGTCCCTCGGCGAGGTTGCCGTGCTCGTCGAGCAGGACCGCCCAGGCGTCCGGATTCAACGCCTTCACCGGCTTCTCGGCGACAATCATGTTGAGATAGTTGTGGGTCTTGGCGCGCGGCGAGAGCATCGAGGGCGCGGTGCGCCGCATCGTGGTGGTGATCACGTCGGCGCCGTCGCGGTACAGCGGCGCGCGCTTCTTGAGCGGCAACGGCAGCACTTCGATCACGACATTGGGGCCGGTGTGGTCCCAGCCCTCGTCACCCACGGCGTCGACGCCGCGACTGACGCGCTGGCCGACCCACCAGTCGCCGACGGCGGCGCGCAGGTGCTCGTTACGCGCCACGACCTCCTCGCTGTGCGCCACCATCTCCTTGGGGCCGATGCCGGGGTCGATCTGCAGGTAGCGCAGCGAGCGGTAGAAGCGGTCGATATGCTCCTTGAGGCGGAAGGGCTTGCCCTCGAAGGTGCGCGTCATGTCGAAGGCGCCGTCGCCGTACTTCCAGCTGCGGTCGCGGAACGGGATCATGACCTGGCCTTCCGGCATGAACTTGCCGTTGAACCAGGCGATGCGTTGGTTGCTGAGCTGCTGGGCCATCACCTTCTCCGTCACTGGACCTGACCGAATTCAAGACTTGAGGGACTGTCGGCGCCGCGCCGCCGCACGCCCGGTTTTGCCGCCGCCGGCGCTATGTTGCCATCCTCGTCGGCGAGATCCGCAATATACGACAGGGCATTGCCGATATCGTTCTCAATTTCGCGGCGCACCGCAACGGCATCGTGCGCCTGCAGCGCCTTGATCATGCGGGCGCGGCCCTGCGGGCCTTGCGGCCGGCCGATATAGGCCGGGTAGAGCAGGTTCATGTAGGGGCCGGTCTGCAGCCACAGCCCTTCGATCATGCGCAGCAGGACCGGCTGGCCGGCAATGGCATAGAGCGCGAAGTGGAACTCGCGGATCTTCTGGCGATCCATGGCATGGTCGCCGCGGCTGCGTGCCGTGGCGAGCTCGAGCGCGATCCGGCGCAGCAGTGCCGCGTCGGCACGGCCGGCGCGCTCGGCCGCCTTTTCGCCCGCCAGCCCCTCGAGCCGCATGCGGATGTCGCGCAGCTCCAGGATCCTGTCGCGGGTCATCAGCGGCACGCGCACCGAGCGGTTGGGCTGCATCTCGAAGGCGCCTTCGGCCACCAGCCGGCGCACCGCCTCGCGCACCGGCGTCAGGCTGACACCGAGCGCGCCAGCGACGAAACGGAAGCTGAGCTTCTGGCCCGGTGCGAAGCGGCCGGCGCTGAGCGACGCGCGCAGCGAA
>JADHLS010000500.1 GCA_016780605.1 Reyranella sp. | reverse complement strand
CATGGCCCAGCCAGTCGGCGTCTGCGCAGCGCCGCGCGACCTCGGCTTCCTCATCGCCCGGGGGGGGCGTTGTAGCCCGATGGCACATGGGCCAGGGCGTCGCGCAGGATCGTGGCGGCGCGGGCATGCTGGGCCGGCGCGAGCCCGGCGAAGTCGACGATCTCCATTCAGCTCCGCGAGCCGGCGAAGGTCACGGTGGCGGCGCCGGCGCCGATCAGCAGCCCACCGCCCAGCTTGTTGACAACGCCGATGGCGCGCGGATTGGACACGAAGCCGCGCGCTCGCGAGGCGACCAGCGCGTAGCCAAAGGCGTTGGCGAAGGCCAGCACCAGGAACGTCGTCTCGAACACGATCATCTGGGTCACGAAGTCGGCGTGGGGATCGAGGAAGGCCGGCAGGAAGGCCACGAAGAAGGTTATGCTCTTGGGATTGAGCGCCGTCACCAGCCAGGCATGGCCCAGCATCTTGGCCGCCGAGACCGCGTCGGTGCGCGGCGCGGCGTGGAGGGTGCTGCCGGCGCGCCAGAGCTTGATGCCGAGATAGATCAGATAGGCGGCACCGACCCATTTCAGGACGGTGAACAGCGTCGCCGACGCGGCAAGCAACGCTCCCAGGCCCAGCATGGAAAGCGTCATGGCCGTGAAGTCGCCCAGCGCCACGCCGACCGCCATCGGCAGCGCCGTGCGCCAGCCCTGGCCCAGAGCATACGAAACGACCAGCAGCACGGTCGGGCCGGGGATGATCAGCAGCACCGCCGAGGCGGCGGCGAAAGCGGCCCAGCTTTCGAATATCATCGGCTTCCTCCTGTGGTTGGCGTCGACCAAGCCACAGGAGAAAGCGGAAGTCAGCCGGCTTTTGCCGTCTTGCCGCCGTCGATCACGATCTGCGCACCGGTCATGAAGGGGTGCTCGTCCGACGCCAGTGCCAGGGCGAGGGAGGCGACCTCCTCCGGCGTCGCGAGCCGGCCGATGCCCGGCACGTTGTTCTTGACCCACTGGTTCAGGCCGACGCGCCAGACCGCGTCCGGCATGTTCTCCATGCCGGCGGCCTTGCGCAGGAACGGCGTGTCGGTAGTGCCGGGAATGAGGGTGTTCACGCGGATGCCCTGCTGGGCGTAGTCGAGGGCGGCCGCCTGCACCAGGCCGACCAGGGCGCGCTTGCTCGCCGTGTAGGCCGAGCGCTTGGCCTGGGTCGCAAGGGCATTGGACGAGGAGGTGACGACGATGGTGCCGCCGCCTGCCTTCAGCATGTGCGGGATCTGGTATTTCATGGCGAGGAACACGCCCCGCAGGTTGGTGTTGTTGACGCGGTCCCATTCGTCGGCGGTGTATTCGTGGAGCGGCTTCTCGATGGTGATGCCGGCATTGTTGAAGGCGACGTTCAGCCCGCCATAAGCCTCAACGGTGCGGTCGACGAAGGCGCGGACCTCGTCCTCGACCAACACGTCGACCTTGATGTAGAAGCCATCGCCACCGGCCGCCTTGATCTCGCGCTCGACCTCGTGGCCGAGGGCTTCGCGGCGACCGCAGAACGCGACCTTGCCACCCTCGGCCGCGAAGGCCAGCGCGGCCGCCCTCCCGATGCCCGAGGTGGCGCCGGTGATGGCGACAACCTTGCCCTCGAAGCGGCGTCGGCCTGGCCGGGGCGGAATCGGCGGTGACTTCCGCGGGGTGGCTAGCACGACGCCGGCAGCGAGGCCCGTGATCAAGCCGGCGACGGCGCCGAGAGTGGTGGATCCGAGGATACGGCGGCGGCTGGGGGCGGGGAGAGGCGCATCGTTCGGCATGGCGAGCTCCAATCTTGTCGATGACAAGATAATCTACCCGTTAATCTTGACAATGACAAGTCTCAGCGTGATCGCTTGACACTCACAGGGGACAATGAGCGGATGGGCTCATGGCACGGGTGAAGACCGCGAAGCCTTATCACCACGGGGAATTGCGCGAAGCGCTGGTGGTGGCGGGCCGCAAGCTCCTCGAGGAGAAGGGCTTGCGCGGCTTCACGTTGCGCGAATGCGCCCGCCGCGCAGCCGTCTCCCATGCCGCCCCGGCCCACCACTTCGCTTCGATCGACGACCTGCTGGCCGAGATCGCGACCTTGGGCTACCACGAGCTGACGGCGGCGATGACGGCCGAGGCCCGCCGCTCGGGCCAGGATCCCGCGGCACGGCTCGTCGGTCAGGGCGTCGGCTACATGGCCTTCGCCGCCGCCAATCCCGTGCTGTTCCAGCTGATGTTCAGCCGCGAGGCCAACCGCTTCGAGACGCCGGCGCTGGCCCAGGCCGCCAAATCCGCCTACCACCTGCATCGCGAGGCGGTCGAGGCCGCCATCCCCCGCGCCAGTGCGGAGGTGAAGGAGCGCATGGTCGACTTCGCCTGGGCCTCCGTGCACGGCTTCATCACCCTGGTCCTGGAAGGCCAGCTCGGCGAGAAGGATTCGCCGCGCGCGCTCAAGGCGCGCGGCCTGGCCGCGCTGTCGGCGATGGTCGAGGCCGTCGTACGTGCCGGCGGCGAGCCGCTTAGCGCTTGAGTGGAATGCGCCAGAGCAGCGCCTCGACTTCGCCGTAGACCGGATCCTTGGTGAAGCGCTCGACCAGGATGCCGCCATTGTTGGTGATGACCCTCTGCGACGGCAGATTATCGAGGTCGGTGGTGAGCTCGACATAGTCGAGCCCTTCCTTGGCCGCCTCCGGCAGCAGCATCGCCAACGCCCGGGTGGCGTAGCCGTGCCCTCGCCGCCACGGCACGACGGCGTAACCGATATGGCCCAGGCAAAGGGGCGGCAGCGCGGTCGTGCCGGGCTGCCAGCGAAAATTGATCGAGCCGCAGAAACCGTCGTCCCATATCCAGCGCCGGTAGCCGGGCAGGCGGGAGACCTGCGAACCGTCGGGCAGCGTGATCGGCCCGCCCTTGGCCTCACGGTCATCGAGGCGGCTGATGAAGCCCGCCGGATCGTCGGCGATGAACTCGAGCTCCTCGCGTGCGGCCTCCTCCAGCCGCACATTGTCGGGCGACCAGCCGCGGCGGAGCGCGTCGGCATAGGCCGCGAGACGGTCCAGGGTGGGAACCAGCAGCTGCAAAGGAAGGGTCCTCGGCGATGGCCGGCTGCTGTAGCATGGCTGGGCATGAGTTCCAGCCCCGTCCTCGTCCTCGACATCGATGGCGTCGTCTCTCTGGCCCAGCCCGGCTCGCCACAGCCCTGGTACGCCAGCCTGCAGGCCGACTGGGGCTTCGACCACGACGAGATGGCGCGCGACTTCTTCAGGCGTGACTTCAAGGAAGTGCTGCGCGGGCGTCTCGATCTCTACGCCGCGCTGCACCCGTGGCTTGAGACCAAAGGCCTGGCCGACCGGCTGGAGGAGTTCGTTGCCTACTGGTTCGCCAAGGACGCCGTGATCGACCGCGACGTGCTGGCCCAGGCCGACGCCTGGCGGCAGCGGACCGGCGGCCGCTGCTTCACCGCCTCCAACCAGGAGCACCATCGCATCGCCTACCTGCGCGAGCAGGCGGGGCTGGGCGTGCATTTCGACGAGATCATCTATTCGGCGGCCCTCGGCGTCTGCAAGCCTGAGCGCGTCTTCTTCACCAACGCCCAGGCGCGCATGGGCGTGACGGCGGCGCAGGCGATCCTGTTCGTCGATGACGTCGCGGCCAATGTCGATGCCGCCCGCGCCTGCGGCTGGCGCGCCATGCTCTATCGCGGGCCGGAGACCCTGAGGCGGGCGCTGGAGAGTTGGGGCTGACGGTCCAGACCGCCTACCCGCAGGCGCAAACTATGCTAAAAGCCCGCCCATGCTGATGTTCGACATACCGTTCGGCACGACCGACTGGGAAGGCGTGGAGCGCACCGAGCATGCCGGGGAGACC
This sequence comes from Reyranella sp., assembly GCA_016780605.1. Lineage (GTDB taxonomy): Bacteria > Pseudomonadota > Alphaproteobacteria > Reyranellales > Reyranellaceae > Reyranella. Next base: position 1,218 of record JADHLS010000500.1, on the reverse strand, counting down.
GGCAAGGCCTACTGGCGCACGCGAACCTTCAACAACATCCGGGTGCGCATGGTGGAATACACCCCGGGCTATCTCGCCGACCACTGGTGCCAGAAGGGGCACGTGCTGCTGGTGCTGGACGGCGAATTGCACACCGAGCTGGCTGACGGCCGCACCGTGATCCTGAAGCCCGGCCAGAGCTACCAGGTCGCCGACGGCGATCTTGCCCATCGCTCGCGCACCGAACACGGCGCCAAACTCTTCATCGTGGACTGACATGACGGACAAGATCGGATTCATCGGCGTCGGCACCATGGGCGAGCCGATGTGCCGCAATCTCGCCCGCAAGAGCGGCCGGGAAGTGCTGGCCGCCGACCGCGACAGCGCTCCGCTCCAGCGGCTGGCGGCCGACGGCGTGAAGAGCGCCTCGATCGACGAGATCGCCGCGGAGTGCCGCACCATCATGCTCTCGCTGCCTGGCGGGAAGGAGGTCGAGCAGGTCTGCTTCGGCCCTGATGGCCTGGTCGCCAAGTCCACGCTTGGTTGGACCGTGATCGACCTCAGCACAGCACCGGTCAGCCTGGCGCGCCGGCTCTATGCCGAGTTCGAGGGCCATGCGTCGGCCTTCGCGGATGCGCCAGTGGCGCGCACGCGCCAGGCCGCCATCGACGGTACGCTGTCGATCATGGTCGGCGGCACCAGGGAGTGCTTCTCGCGCATCGAGCCGCTGCTGCGCTGCATGGCGAGCGAGGTCACCTACTGCGGCGAGGCGGGCAGCGGCCAGGCGGTCAAGATCCTGAACAACATGATCCTGTTCCAGACCGGCGTGGCGCTCGCCGAAGCACTGGCGATCGCGCGCGGCCACGGTGTCGACGGCAAGGTGCTGTTCGAGACTCTGACCAAGGGCTCGGCCGATTCCTTCGCGCTGCGCAACCACGGCATGAAGGCGATGCTGCCGGGGGTCTTCCCGGAACGTGCCTTCTCGACGGAGTACGCCATGAAGGATCTCGGCTATGCCATCCAGATGGCCGAGGAGGTCGGCGTGCCGGCGCTCGGTGCCGACGTCGTGCGCGAACTGATGGAACACGCCGTCGAATTGGGACACGGCAAGGAATATTGGCCGGTCCTCCTGAAGTCGATCGAGGACGCGACGGGGAAGAAATAAAGGCACCGTGGGCCTCTCATTGCCGGGAGCGCGGCACTCCAGTGCCGCTCATCGGGTTTGAGACAGTACATGAG
>JADHLS010000499.1 GCA_016780605.1 Reyranella sp. | reverse complement strand
CTTCGGGTCGTTCGCCGTGGCCTCCTGTCCGACCAACGTGTACAGCATCATCGCTTCCGGCCAGAGGTAGGAGATCATGACGTCGAGCATCGCCACCTTGATGTGCTGGCCAATACCGGTCTTCTCCCGCGCGTACAGGGCCGACGCCACCGCCTGGGCCGTGAAGACCGACGTGGTCTTGTCGGCGACGATGGTCCGGATCATCTGCGGGCGCCCGGTTTCCGCGTTGGACTGCACGTCGGCGAACCCCGAGAGGCCCTGGATGATGGGATCGTAGATGCGCTTCTCGGAATAGGGACCGCTGTCGCCGGCGCCGCTGATCGAGACGTAGATCAGGCGCGGATTGAGTGCCCGCATGGCCGGCTCGCCGAGGCCCAGCCGTTCCATGACCTGCGGCCGGAAGTTCTGCACCAGGACGTCGGAGCGGGCGATCAGCTTCTTCAGGATTTCGACGCCCTCGCGCTGCTTGAGGTCGATCGACAGCGAGCGCTTGCCGCGATTGGTCGAGATGAACAGAGCCGAGAACTGGCCGGTCGGATCGACCGACTGGCGGCTGCGGCGCGTGATGTCGCCAGTGGGCGGCTCGACCTTGATCACGTCGGCACCCTGGTCGGCCAGGAACGTCGTGGCGAACGGCCCCGATACCACGCTGGTGAGGTCGATGACCCGCACCCCCGACAACGGACCAGTCATGCGTCGCCTCCAGTGTCGTTTCAGCACGTATACTGGCGGACCGGCGGCCTCACAACGTCGTCGAAGTCATGATGTGGCGATCAAAACTAATCGATTCAGGCTCGACCCGTCATCCCGAGCGGAGCCGCCCGAAGGGCAGCGTAGTCGAGGGACCTTTTCTTGTCGATGCATCACAAGAACAGGTCCCTCCACTTCGCCTCGCTGCGCTCGGCTCCGGTCGGGATGACGGCCGGGTATCGGTTGGTTTTCTTATTGAACCTGGGTTAAGCTTTGGCCATGCGTTGGAACAGGCTGGAGGACGAGGCGTGCTCGGTGGCGCGCACGGTGTCGGTCATCGGCGACCGCTGGACCCTCCTGATCCTGCGCGACTGCTTCCTGCGCGTGCGCCGCTTCGAGGAGTTCCAGGCCCGGCTCGGGATCACGCGGCCGATCCTGGCGAGCCGCCTGCGCAAGCTGGTCGACGACTTCGTGCTGACCAAGGTGCCTTACCAGGAACGGCCGCTGCGCTACGAATACCGGCTGACGCAGAAGGGGCTCGATCTCTATCCCATCGTCATGGCCATCGTGCATTGGGGCGATGTCCATATGGCCGGCAAGAAGGGCCGTCCGCTGCTGCACCAGCATGTGAGCTGCGGCAAGACCTTCGATCCGGTGATGACCTGCTCGGAATGCGGCGAGCCGCTCAGCCCCAAGCACGTCCACGTCCATCGCGGGCCGGGCGCGGCAAGTCCGCGCCACCTGCCGCGTCACTGGCCGGCCGGCGAAAGAAAAGCACGGCGTCCGGCTAAATCTTCTCGCGCACATCCGTAGGGAATCCGCTTGCGCCTCGCGGCGAACGAGCCGAGACTTGTTAGTGCTTTTTTCAAACTAACAAAGACAGAATTGGGGAAATGCACATGACGGACAGCCGCGCCGTCGCTCTCCCAGTCGCTCTCCTCGTGGGCGCCGGCGATGCCATCGGCGCCGCCGTCGCCCGACGCTTCGCAGCCGGCGGCCTGCAGGTCTGCGTGGCGCGGCGCGATGCCGCCAAGGCCAAGGCGCTGATCGACGAGGTCGCGGCCAGCGGTGGCACGCTGCGCGCCTTCAGCGTCGATGCCCGCCAGGAGGATGCGGTGCAGGACCTGTTCGCCAAGGTCGAGCGCGAGATGGGGCCGATCGAGGTCTGCCTCTACAACGCGGGCTCCAACGTCAACCTGCCGCTGGTGGAGACGAGTGAGTCGCTGTTCCGCAAGGCCTGGGAGCTCGCCTGTTATGGCGGCTTCCTCACCGGGCGCGAGGCGGCGCGCTACATGGTGCCGCGCGGCCGCGGCACCATCCTGTTCACCGGCGCTACCGCCAGCGTACGCGGCGGCGCGGGCTTCGCCGCCTTCGCCTCGGCGAAGTTCGGGCTGCGGGCCGTGGCGCAATCGATGGCGCGCGAGCTGGGACCGAAGAACATCCATGTCGCCCATCTCCTGGTCGACGGTGGCGTCGACAGCGAGGCCATCCGCAAGCGCATGCGGGCGCGGATCGGCGAGGCGGTCGATTCGCTGCCGCCCAATACCCTGATCCAGACCAAGGCGATCGCCGAAGCGTACTGGGCGCTGCACGTCCAGCCGGCCTACGGCTGGACCCACGAGCTCGACCTGCGCACCGCGATCGAGAGGTGGTGACATGGCCGAGCAGCAACCGCGGCTGCATTTGTGGGGCGTCACCACCAGCCGCACCCTGCGCGCCGTCTGGGCGCTGCACGAGCTCGGGCTTGACTACGTGGCGCATCCCATCCTGCCGCGCACCGGCGAGACCAAGACAGCCGAGTTCACGCAGATCAACCCGCGCCAGAAGATCCCCGTGCTGCAGGACGGCGATTTCACCATCGCCGAGAGTCCGGCCATCATCGCCTATCTCTCCGATACATACGGCACCGACGACAACAGGCTGGTCCCGGCCGATGCCCGGCTGCGCGCGACGTGGATGGAATGGTGCTTCCACATCGCCATGGAGCTCGATGCGACGAGCCTCTATGTCATGCGCCGCCACCGCGACCTGAAGCACATCTACGGCGACGCGCCGGTCGCCGTCCAAAGCGCCGGCCAGTATTTCGAGACCCAGCTGCGTCACGTCATCCATGCGCTGGGTGATGACCGGCATTATCTGGTGGGCGGGCGGTTCACCAGCGCCGACATGCTGCTGACGACCTGCCTCGTGTGGGCGATCAACTACGGCGTGCCCGTGCCGCAAATCTGCTGCGACTACGTCGCCCGCATCACCGCCCGGCCGGCCTATCAGGAAGCCCTGCGAGCCAACCTGGCGCCGCCGCCACCCGCCACGGAGAGACATCATGCCTGACGCCGCCCAGCCCGGAACGATTCGCACCGAAACCGACGGCCGGATCTTCAAGATCGTCGTCGACAACGTGGCCAAGCGGAATGCCTTCACGCCGGGCATGATGAGCGAGCTGTCGGAGGCCTTCACGGCATTCGACCGCGACGACGCGCTGTGGGTCGCCGTCCTCGCCTTCGCCGGCGAGCACACGACGGCCGGCCTCGACATGCCGAAGTTCTTCGGTCCCAACCGCGAGCGTCGCGACAGCCCGCCGGACAATGTCGATCCGTTCGCGCTGCGGCGCCGCACCCTGAAGCCGGTGGTCGCCGCGGTGCAGGGCCTCTGCCTCACCATCGGCATCGAGATGATGCTGGCCGCCGACATCGTGATCGCTGCCGACAGCGCGCGCTTCTGCCAGATGGAGTCGCGGCGCGGAATCGCGCCGCTCGGGGGCGCGCACTTCCGGTTCCTGACGCGGACCGGCTGGGGCAACGCCATGTACCACCTGATGCTGTGCGACGAGTTCGACGCCCACCGCGCGCTGCAGATCGGCCTCGTGCAGGAGGTGGTGCCGGCCGGCCAGCAGGTCGAGCGGGCGGTCGAGATCGCCCGGCGCATCGCGAAGAACGCGCCGCTCGGGCTGCGCGCCATGAAGGAGGCGGCGCTGAAATACATCCAGGCCGGCGAGGCCATGGCGGTCGCCGCCATTCCTTCGATCTATGCCGCGGTGATGGACACCGAGGATGCCAGGGAAGGCATCCGTTCGTTCGTCGAGCGCCGCGAGGCGCAGTTCCAGGGTCGCTAGCGGAGGAACTCATGTCGGATGTCCTGTGGCACAAGACCGCCTGCAATCTCTGCTACGTGAATTGCGGGATCGAGGTGGCGATCGAGAACGGCCAGATGGGCAAAATCCGCGGCGACCGCAGCAATCCCAAGTCGCAGGGCTACCTCTGCAACAAGGCGGCGCGCATTCCGTACTACGCCCACCACAAGGACCGCTTGACCTCACCGCTGCGGCGGCGGGCCGACGGCAGCTTCGACGCGATCTCGTGGGAGACGGCCATCGCCGAGATCGCCGACCGCGTGCGCGAGATCCACGGCAGGCACGGTGGCCAGAGCATCGCGCTGTTCGGCGGCGGCGGGCAGGGCAACCATGCCGGCGGCGCCTATGTCCGGGGCCTGCTGCGGTCGCTGGGCTCCAACAACGCGTTCAATGCGCTGGCCCAGGAGAAGACCGGCGACTTCTGGGTCAACGGCCGCATGTTCGGCAGCCAGAACTGCCACACCGCCGAGGACGTCCATCACTGCGACCTGCTGTTCGTGCTGGGCTGCAATCCTTGGGTCGCGCACGGGTTCCCCAATGCCCGCGACCATCTGAACCGCATCCGCAAGGATCCGGCGCGCAAGCTCATCGTCGTCGACCCGCGACGGACCGAGACGGCCGAGCTCGCCGACCTGCATCTCGCCGTGCGTCCCGGCGCCGACGCCTTTCTGCTGGGGGCGTTGCTCGCCATCCTGGTTCGCCGAGGCGCCATAGACTTGGCATTCATCGACCAGCACACGACGGGCTTCGAGACGGTCCGTGACGCGCTGCTCGGCATCCCGGCCGACGCCTGGGCCAAGGCGGCGGACGTGCCGATGGCCGACCTGGAGCGCTGCGCCGACATGATCGCCGCCGCCAAGGCGATGGTGGTGCGCGTCGAGCTCGGCATCCAGCAGGGCGTCAACTCGACCCTGAACTCCTATCTCGAGAAGCTTTTAATCATGCTGACCGGCAGCCTGGGCCGTCCCGGCACCAACCAGCTGCACAGCTGGCTGGTGCCGCTGTGGGGCAACAGCCCGGGCAAGGTCTTTGCACCGACCGGCGATGAGATCATCGGCGGCCTGCTGCCGCCCAACAGCTTTCCCAAGGCGGTGCTGTCGGATCATCCCGACCGGTTGCGCGCCGTCTTCGTCGACAGCAGCAACCCGGCCAACACCGTGGCCGACACGGTCGAGGTCGAGCGCGCCATGCGGGCGCTCGAGCTGCTGGTGGTTGTCGACGTGGCGATGACCGAAACGGCCCAGCTCGCCCATTACGTCCTGCCGGCGAGCT
>JADHLS010000498.1 GCA_016780605.1 Reyranella sp. | reverse complement strand
CTCTTCGGGCCACTCAGCGCGCGGTGACATGACCGGATCGCGCCGCTCTATTCCCTTCCACGTCACCATCCTGACGTTGATGGCGCTGATCGTGTTGCCGCTGGCCAGCGCGCTCCTGTGGCTCGGCTGGCGCGCCGTCGACCAGCTCGAGGATCGCAGCGTCCGCCATCGCATGGCCGCCCTCGACGCGGCGGTCGAGGGCTTCCTGATGTCGGGGCTGCGCGTGGTCGTGGCCGTCGGCGGCACGCTCGCCGAGACCCAGGCCTTCGCCCCCGGCAGCACCATCGTCGATGATGAGCGCCTGCGCCAGTTCGCCGTCATTCTCGAGCGCTATCCGGCAATGGCCGCCGTCTACGTCGGGTACGACGACGGGCGCTTCCTCTATGTCGGCCAGACCGACACGCTGACGGTCACCCAGCGCCTGGAGTTCGATGCTCCCGATGGGCCATCGCTGCTGATGCGCTCGCTCGTGGGCGACGGCGCTGACCGCCAAGAGACCTGGTGGTTCAAGATGGCCGACGGCAGCCGCACGCCGGTCCAGACCAAGCGCACCTCGTACGATCCGCGCACCCGTCCGTGGTTCAAGGAAGCCGACCATGCCAAGGGGCCGGTCCTGACCGAGCCTTACAGCTTCGCGCAGAGCAACGTGGTCGGCGTGTCGGCCGGGGTGCCGCTGCCCCAGGGCGGCGTCATCGGCTTCGATTTCACTCTCGACACCCTGTCGCGCCTGATCGGCGACTACAAGTTCACGCCCAACTCGATCGTCATGGTGGCGAGCGACAAGGGCACGGTGTTCATGGAATCGGAAGCGTGCCGGCACGAAGGTGGTCACTGTCTGCCGCGCGAGGCCGAGGCGCGCACCGCGATGCGTGCCGCCATCCTGCATGCCATCGGTAGCGGCGAACGCCTCGAGCAGGACGTCACGATGGGCGGCCGCGACTACCGCCTGCTGGTGCACCAGATGGCCCCGGCCTTCGGCCGGCGCTACTACGTCGCCGGTGCGGTTCCGATCGTCGAGCTGTCGGCCGATTCGCGGATGCTGCTGGAGCGGGCGGCCTATGCCGCGACCGCTGCGGTGGTGCTTGCCGTGCTGGGCGCGTTGCTGGCCTCGCTGGTCCTGTCGCGCTCGCTGGCGCGCATCGCCGCCAAGACCGTGCGCATCCGCGACCTCGACTTTTCCGATCGCACGCCGGTGCAGAGCCGCATTACCGAGATCGCGCGCCTGTCTGACGCGGTCGAGCGCATGCGCGAGGGGCTGGAGGTGTTCGGCCGCTACGTTTCCAGAAACCTGGTGCACCAGATCATGCGCTCGCCCGAGGTCGCGGGCGTCGGCGGGACGCGGCGTGAGATCACCGTGATGTTCACCGACATCGAGGGCTTCTCGCGGCTCAGCGAGACCATGGAGCCCGAGCTGCTCACCAGCCGCCTGTCGCGCTATTTCGATGCGCTGGGTTCGGCGATCATCGCCAACCACGGCACGATCGACAAATATATCGGCGACAGCATCATGGCGTTCTGGAACGCGCCGGAGCCCGATCCGAACCATGTCGCCAACGCCTGCCGCGCCGCCCTGCAGGCCAACCAGGCCGGGCATGAACTGTCGGACAAGTGGCGCCAGCGCGGCCGGCCGGGCTTCCGCACCCGCTTTGGCCTGCATACCGGCCTGGCCGTGGTCGGCAATGTCGGTGCCCGTGAACACATCAACTACACGCTGGTCGGTGCTGTCGCCAACCAGGCCTCGCGGCTCGAGGGACTGAACAAGGTCTACCGCACCGAGATTCTGGCCAGCGGCGAGATCGCCCGCGCCACCGCCGACCATTTCGTCTGGCGTCCGATCGATCGCATCGTCGCGGCCGGCACCACGGAAGAGCACGAGATCCATGAGCCGATCGGCGAGATCGCCACGGCCGCACAGCACAACGACTTCCTCGACCGCTGGCGGGCCGGGCGGGAGGCCTACAACGCCGGTCGCTTCGAGGATGCTCTGGAGCGGTTTCGTGCCGCCGCGGCGCTGCGGCCGGACGACGGGCCTTGCCGCGTGTTCATCGCGCGCTGCAGCGATTTTCTTCGTGCTGGCCCGCCGCCTGGTTGGACCGGGGTCTGGCACTTCGACACCAAGTGACGAAGCCGTTAGGATCGAGGCACCAAACAGCCCGGCCATTGAAGTGTCATGGAGAACGACTTGTCCTTGGGGAGCACGCGTGTGTTCATCGTCGAGGATGAGGCGCTGATTCTCTATACACTTCAGGACATGCTTGAAGAGCTGGGGTGCCGGGTGGTTGCGACCGCGCTGCGCATCGATGATGCGCTTGCCAAGGGCGATTCGGCGGCATTCGACGTCGCGATCCTCGATGTCAATGTCGGCGGCGAGCCCATCGATCCTGTCGCCGATCTCCTGGCGAGGCGCGGCGTGCCGTTCCTCTTCGCCACCGGATACGGCGCACGGTCGCTGCCCGACGGTCATCGCGACCGTGTCGTGCTGACCAAGCCCTACCGGACGCAAGATGTGAGGGCTGCGCTCGACGCCGTGCTCCCGGGATGACGGCCACGCCCGACCGCGCCGATGGCATTGCCAGTAAGGGCCATTCGGCCGCGGCCCATCTCATCGTCTTCGCCCTCGTCGTCGCCATGCCCCTGCTGCTGCTGGTCGGCGCCTTGCTGTACCGCTCGGTGACGCTCGAGATCGAGCAGACCAAGCAGCGCGTCGCGCAGGTCCTGGAAGCGCTGATTGCCGATCTCGATCGCGACATGGAGCGGCGCATTGCGGTTCTGGAGACGCTCTCGACCTCGCCCTTGCTGGCAGCGGAGGACTGGCCGGCCTTTTACGCCCAGGCCAAGGAAAGCCTGCGCGGCCGGGCCTACCTGGTCCTGGTCGATGCCGAGGGTCGGCAGATCCTCAACACCTACGTACCCTATGGTGAAGCGCCAAAGGTGACGGGAGATCCCGCGACCGTGAAGAAGATACGGCAGACCATGCGCCCCGTTGCTTCCGACCTCTTCACCAGCCTGGTCGTGCAGCAGCCCGTCTACAATATTTCCATTCCCGTGATACGAACAACGAACTCCGGTTCGTCATGAGCCTCGGGTTGATGCCCGAGGATCTGCGGACCTTGCTGCAAGGCCAGGGCCTGCCGCCCACCTGGGTGGCGGCGATCTGGGACAGCAAGGGCGTCACCATGGCCCGCAGCCGAGATCACGCCCGACTGTTGGGCACGACCGTTCCAGAGCATCTCGTCAAGCTTCCACTCCAGACGGTGGTGCGGACGACGAACATCGACGGCGAGGAAGCATTCATCGCCATCGGCCACGGCCATTGGTCGGACTGGGCCGTCGATGTTTCCTTCCCCGCGGCCCTGGTCGACCGGCAGGTGCGGGATTCGGTGTTGCTCTGGGGAGCCACCATCCTTCTGGTCGGCGGACTGGTGATCGGCCTTGCCTTCCTGTTCGGCCGCGCGCTGACCGGACCGCTGGCAGCGGCGACGGCGGCCGCAGCAGCGCTGGGCCGCGGCCAGGCCTTCACCATCCGCCAATCGCGCGTTCGCGAGGTCAATGCCGTGGGCCAGGCCCTGCTGCGCGCCCGCTACGATCTCGCGCAGGGTTCTGCCGCCCTGCGCCGGAGCGAGGAGCAATTGCGCACGGCTGCCGAGGCGGCACAGTTCGGAGCACACGAATACGATGTTGCCCGCGATCGCTCGCAGCGCTCGCCGCAGTTCCTGAAGATCCTCGGCGCCGATCCCGCCGACGCAACGGTGACCTTCGAAGCCGGCCTCGACTTCGTCCATCCCGAGGATCGCGAGCCGATCAGGCAACGCAAGCTCGCGATCCTGAGGGAGGCGGAGAGCCACTATCAGCTCGAGTATCGCATTCGCCGCCGCGACGGGCAGGTGCGCTGGGTCATGGACCGCGGCCAGGTGATCCGCGACGACGCCGGGCGCGCGTTGCGCGTCGTCGGTGTCGTCCTCGACATCACCGACAACAAGGAAGCCGAGCAGCGCCAGCGCCTGCTGTTCGACGAACTGAACCACCGGGTGAAGAACACGCTATCGATCGTGCAGGCTCTCGCCCAGCAGACATTGCGGACCCGGCCGGAACCGGCTGATTTCGCCGAGGCCTTCACCGATCGCCTGGTCTCGCTGGCGCGCGCACACAGCCTCCTGACCCACGATTCGTGGGATGGTGCCGATCTGCGCAACATCGTCACGACCGCGCTCGCCGCCTTCATCGACGAGGGCCGGCCGATCGAGATCGGCGGCGACCCGGTGATGATCCCGCCGAGCACGACCATCACGCTCAGCCTCATGCTGCACGAGCTTGCGACCAACGCGGCGAAATACGGTGCATTGTCGGTCCCGCATGGCCGGCTCTCCGTCAGCTGGACCGCCGTCGATGCCGAATCGGCGGTCGCGGTCGATCTCGACTGGCAGGAGCATGGCGGGCCGCCGGTGTCGCCGCCGGCACGTCGCGGGTTCGGCTCGCGCCTGCTGGCCGGCAGCGCCGAGCAGATCGGCGGCGAGCTGGAGATGGACTACGCGGCGGCGGGCCTTCGCTGCCGCCTGCGCTTTTCGGTGCCGCGGATTTTTTAGACCGCTCAGACGGTAGGTAAAGTATATCGGCTGCGACGGTGGCGACGCATTGCACGAGACCGTAACAGCTGGCAACGAAGATCGAGTTCTGCCGGAGTCTATGCGTGAATTTTGGGCAAACAATGAACAGGCCTGCCGCGACGGTCGCGACGATTGCCGCGGTGCTGGTGGGACCCCTGCCAGTCTTGGCGCAGGAGCAAGGTCGTTCCGGCTTCTACGTCGGCGGCCACATGGGCTACCTCTTCGGCAACGGCACGGCGACGTTGGCCGACCCGATCGGCGTGCAGTCGGCCGGCGGGACCACGCCTTACGGCACGCTCTACGGCGGCGTTCAGGCCGGCTACGAGCATTACTTCAACTCGCGGCTGATGCTGGGCGTGGAAGTGGACATGTCGTTTGCCAACTATAGCGATCTTGCGAATGTCCTGTCGTACCGCGCCACCGGCACCGGCACCGCCAACGAACAGCTGAACTACCTCGCAAGCCTGCGCGGACGGGTCGGCTATGCCAT
>JADHLS010000497.1 GCA_016780605.1 Reyranella sp. | reverse complement strand
CAGCACCTATGCGGTGGCGGCGCGCAATGCCGCCGACGTGTCCGCCGCCGTGAACTTCGCGCGCGAGCATCGCCTGCGCCTGGTGGTGAAGGGCGGCGGCCATAGCTATCAGGGCACCTCGAATGCCGCCGATTCCCTGCTGGTGTGGACCCGGCCTATGAACGGCATCGAGCTGCACGACGGCTTCGTCCCGCGCGGCTGTGATCATGCCGCGCAGCCGGCGATCTCGCTGGGCGCGGGCAATGTCTGGCTGCATGCCTATGCCGCCGCGGCCAAGGCCGGTCGCTACGTGCAGGGCGGCGGCTGCATGACGGTGGGCGTGGCGGGCCTGATCCAGAGCGGCGGCTTTGGCAGCTTCTCCAAGCGCTTCGGGCTCGCCGCCGCCGGCTTGCTCGAGGCCGAGATCGTCACCGCCGACGGCCAGGTGCGGCTGGCCAACGCCTGCACCAACCCCGACCTGTTCTGGGCGCTGAAGGGCGGAGGCGGCGGTAGCTTCGGCGTGTTGACGCGCCTCACCCTGCGCACGCATGCGCTGCCTTCTCTGTTCGGCGGCATCTTCACCGCGGTGCAAGCGAAGTCGGACGAGGCCTATCGCCGCCTGATCGAACGCTTCGTCGCCTTCTATCGCGAGCGGCTGTTCAACCCGACCTGGGGCGAGCAGGCGATTTTCCGTCGCGACAATGTGCTCGCCATCAACATGGTGTTCCAGGGCATCGACGGTGCGGCGGCCAACGCCATCTGGCGACCGTTCTTCGACTGGATCGCGGGCCAGGCCGCCGACTTCGTCCTCACCCAGCCGCCATTGGTGGCGGCCTTGCCGGCGCGCAATTTCTGGGACGCCGCCTGGATGAAGGCTAATGCGCCCGATTTCCTGATGAGCGACGATCGGCCGGGCGCACCCGACGGCAACGTGTTCTGGCGTGCCAATCTCGGCGAGGCCGGCTGGACCCTGCAAGGCTACGAGTCAGTATGGCTGCCGGCGTCGCTGATCGAGCCCGCCAACCAGGCGAAGCTGGTCGACGCGCTGTTCGCAGGCTCGCGCCGCTGGCGCATCGCCCTGCACTTCAACAAAGGTTTGGCCGGCGGGCCGACGGAGAACATCACCGACGCGCGCAACGCCGCGACCAACCCGGCGGCGGCCGACGCCTTCGCGCTTGCCATCAGCGCCTCGGAAGCAGCGCCGGCCTTCCCCGGCATCGCCGGCCATGAACCCGACGTCGCGGCGGCGCGCACCAATGCCAAGAACGTCGCCGCGGCGATGGACGAGCTGCGCAAGGTGGTGCCGAACCACGGCTCCTACGTCTCGGAGTCGAACTTCTTCGAGGCGGACTGGCGCGGCGCCTTCTGGGGTGAGAACTACCCGCGCCTGAAGCAGGTGAAGGACAAGTACGATCCCGACGGGCTGTTCTTCGTCCACCATGGCGTCGGCAGCGAGGACTGGAGCGCCGACGGCTTCACCTGTCGAGCGGCGGGCCCCCGTTGTGGCCTGAAGTAGCAGAGGTCTCGGCCTTGCGCTGGCCGATCTTCGGCTCGGTGCCGTTCAGAAGACGGGCGATGTTCTCGTGGTGGCGCACCCAGACCAGCGGCACCAGCAACACCAGAAGGATTGCCGCGCGGTGGTCGGTCAGGAACCAGGCGGCGATGGCTGCGACCACGACACTCAACAGGGCGGCGAGCGAGGAGTAACGGAAGAGCGCGGCGAACACCAGCCACGCCGCGCAGGCGATCGCGCCCACCGGCCAGGACAGGCCCCACATGACGCCGAGCGTGGTCGCCACGCCCTTGCCGCCCTTGAAGCCGAGCCACACCGGGAACATGTGCCCGAGCACGGCCCCCGCCGCCGCGCCGATGGCGGCGATCTCGCCGATCTGCTTGGCGATCAGCACGGCCACCACGCCTTTCAGCGCATCGAGCACCAGCGTGCCGGCGGCCAGCCCCTTGCGGCCGGTGCGCAACACGTTCGTCGCGCCGATATTGCCCGACCCGACCTTGCGGATGTCGCCCAGCCCCGCCGCCTTGGTCAGCAGCAGGCCGAAGGGGATCGAGCCCAGCAGGTAGCCCAGCAGGAACGGCGCCAGCAGCAGGAGCAGCCACGACTCCATGAACGGCTAGGGGCTGGTCAGTCTGCAGTTGGTCATATCGACGTAGGATGTGGTGGGCGGACCGATCAGCTCGGTGGTGATCTGCTCGCCCGGCTGGATCATGATCGGCCCGAAGTAGTCCGTCATGACGGGCTGCCCGGCATTCAGGAAGGTGCATTCGGCCTGGGCGTTGAGCGGGCGCGGCGTGTTGGAGGTGAGGGTGATGGTCACCTGCCAGTAGCGCGAATCGCCGTAGGTCAGATTGGCGGCGGCCAGCGTCACCAGCGGCTGCGGCGTCGCGAAGTTGGGGATCGGCCGCTGTCCACTGCGCCGGACCTGCGGCTGCGGCTTCGGCCCCATCGACTGGGGCGGCTGGTAGCTGGAGCTGCGCGGATCGAACGCGGCGTCGGGATCCCGAGACGTCGGCTGCGCGCCGACGCCTGCACCGCCGCCCAGAGTGGCGGTCCCACCGCCCGGCACGCCGAGCGGCTGTGGCGTGAGCGGCGAGGAGCTGATGCCGCCGCCTGATGATCCGCCGGCTGAACCCATTGTCGAGCCCGGGCCGATCGACGTCGGCGGTCCGAGCGGCGTAGGCGCCGGCGCCGGTGAGGCCTGCAGCGGCGTGGGCGTCGGCTGTGCCGGCGGCGCTACGCCGCCGACCTGCGTCTGCAGGCGGTCGTAGCAGGAGAGCCGTGACTGCGTGTCGGTCATCTCACCGCAGATCTGGATGTGGCGCGTGAGCGCGTCGAGCAGGTCTTCGCGTGACTGGCCGCGTTGCTGGGCCACGGCGGCGCCGGCGAGGCCTAAACCGGCGATGCCGATGAGAAGTGACTGTCGAAGCATCATGCAACGCCCTGGTGTGTGAAGGAGCCCGACCATAACAGACGAAAAGGCCGTTTGGAGGCAGGTTTTGGCCGGCGACTACGCCGCCCTAGGCCGCTCTCGCAGCCGTCACGAAACTTTCGTCGCGATAGATCGTGCGGCCGCCGACGATGGTCGCCATGACGCGGCCCTGCACCGGCCGCTCGTCGAACGGCGTGTTCTTGGTCTTGCTCCAGAGCTCGTCGCGATCGACCTTCCAGGCATAGTCGGCGTCGAACACCACGAGATCGGCCGGCGCGCCCTTGGCGAGCTTGCCGCCGGGCAGGCCGAACAGCCGCGCCGGCGTGCTGGCCAGCAACTGGAACAGGCGCGGCAGGGTGAGCTGGCCGTTGTGCACCAGCTCGAGCGAGACCGGGAGCAAGGTTTCCAGCCCGATGCCGCCCGGCTCGGCCTGGGCGAAGGGCACGCGCTTGCTGTCCTGGTCCTGCGGCCGGTGGTCGGAGACGATGGCGTCGATCGTGCCGTTCTTCAGGCCCTCGACCACGGCCAGCCGGTCCTTCTCGGCGCGCAGCGGCGGCACCAGCTTGCCGAAGGTTCGGTAGTCGCCGACCGCGAGATCGTTCAGCGCAAAGTAGGGAGCGGCGGTATCGCAGGTGATCTTCAGTCCGCGCGCCTTCGCAGCGGCGATCGCAGCGACGGATTCGGCGGTCGAGATCTTGGCGAGGTGCAGGCGACCGCCGGTCATCTCGGCGAGGCGAATGTCGCGCTCGACCAGCATCACCTCGGCGAGCGGAGGATTGCTGGACAGGCCAAGCCGCGTCGCCATCTCGCCGCTGGTCATGTGGCCGCCCGACAGCGTCGGCTCCTGCGGCAGGTGCACGATCAGAGCGTCGAAGGCCTTGGCGTAGTAGAGCGCGCGCCGCAGCACCTGGGCGTTGCCCACGGCATGGTCGGCGTCGGTGAAGGCGACCGCGCCGGCCTCTGCCAGCAGGCCCATCTCGGCCAGCTCCTTGCCTTCAAGGCCCGCGGTCAGTGCGCCGTAGGCATACATGTTCACCAGCTTGATCTGGCGGGCGCGGCGGGCGACGAACTCGATCAGCGAGGCGTCATCGAAGGGCGGCTCGTTGTCGGGCAGCAGCACCAGCGACGTGATGCCGCCCACGGCCGCGGCGGCGCCGGCGCTTTCCAGAGTCTCCTTGTGCTCCTCGCCCGGCTCGCCGGTATGCACGCGCGTGTCGACCAGGCCGGGCGCGAGATGAAGGCCGCGGCAGTCGACCGACTGGATGCCGTAGGGCGCGCCCGAGGCGAACAGGTTGGGGCCGTAGTCGGCGATCTTGCCGTCGCTGATCAGGACCGCGCCCTGGTACTCGGTGTCGCCCGTGGGATCGATGATCCGCGCGTTGATGTAGGCGGTCGAGCCGCTGTGCTGCGGCGCAAGGCGATCGATGGTGCCGGTCAAAGGTTCCCTCCCCACGAAGTGGGGAGATGGCCCGAAGGGCCGGAGGGGTCATGAGCGTCAGTGGCGATGCTCATGACCCCTCCGCCCGCTTCGCGGGCACCTCCCCATCGTAGGACGATGGGGAGGGAAGCGCCTTTGCCACTCACGCCGCGGCCCCCGATAGCGCGTTGCGTCGCCCGCCGATCAGGGCATCCAGGCAGGCCATGCGCACGGCCACGCCCATCTCGACCTGCTCGTGGATCACCGAGCGGTCGAGGTCATCGGCGACCTCCGAATCGATCTCGACGCCGCGGTTCATCGGCCCGGGATGCATGATCAGCGCATCGGGCTTGGCGAACTTGAGCTTCTCGCTGTCCAGCCCGAAGAAGCGGAAGTATTCGCTGATCGAGGGCACGAACGAGCCCTGCATGCGCTCGGTCTGCAGGCGCAGCATCATGACGATGTCGACGTCCTTCAGGCCCGTCTTCATGCTGTAGTGGACCTCGACGCCCATGCGGTCGATGTCGGTAGGCATCAGGGTGGGCGGCCCGACCACCCGCACGCGCGCGCCCATGATTTGCAGCAGGTGGATGTTCGAGCGCGCGACGCGGCTGTGCATGATGTCGCCGCAGATCGCCACCAGCAGCCCTTCGAGCTTGCCGCGTCGTCGTCGGATGGTAAGCGCATCGAGCAGCGCCTGGGTGGGATGCTCGTGCTGGCCGTCGCCGCCGTTGATGACGGCGCAGTTCACCTTCTGTG
>JADHLS010000496.1 GCA_016780605.1 Reyranella sp. | reverse complement strand
CTTGAGCGTAAGCAGCTCCATGGTGATGTGCGGCAGCGTGCCGTTGCCCGCCGAGGAGACGTTGATCTTGCCGGGATTCTTCCGCGCGTAGTCGATGAAGCCCTGAAAGGTCGTGGCTGGAAACGAAGGATGAGTCACCAGCAGCATCGACACCTGGCCAAGGCTGGACACCGGCCGAAAGTCCTTTTCGGTGTCGTAGGGCAGGCTCGTGCGGAACGCCGCATTGATGGTGTGGCTGTTCGTGGTGAGCAGCAGCGTGTAGCCGTCGGGGGCCGCCTTTGCGACGATGTCGGCCGCAATTACGCCGCCTGCGCCGGTCTTGTTGTCGACCACCACCTGCTGTCCGAGCTCGGCTGTCAGGCGTTCGGCCAGCAGCCGCGCCACCACGTCGGTCACGCCGCCGGGCGGGAACGGCAGGACCAGACGTATCGGTTTCTCGGGATAGTCGGCTCTTGCTGGCGCAAAGGGCAGGCCGGCAAGAGCGCACGCGACCACGGCGGCGAGCCGCCGCCGCGACCAACGCCGCTCGGACATGGTGCGGTCCCCGAGCTTACTGGGCCGGCGCCGCCTGCGGGCGCCGTTCGGCTGACGATACGACATCCGGAATGTTCAGGAAGAGGGCGCACACCACTGCGGAGACGAGACTGAGCAGCGCGAGACCATAGAGGCCGCCCGCGAAGCTTCCCGTCACGTCCTTCATGACGCCGACCCACCATGGTCCGAAGAAGCCACCGAGATTGCCAAGCGAGTTGATCCAGGCGAAGCCTGCGGCCAGCGCGGTACCGCTCAGGAACATCGGCGGCATGGCGAAAAACGGTCCCTTCGAGCCGTAGAAGCCCATGGCCGCGAGCGACATGCCGACCAGCGCCCACCAGGTGCCCATCGTCAGACCGGCCATGACGAGGCCGCCGGTCGACAGGACACAGGCGAGCAGCAAATTCCAGCGCCGCTCGTTCATCTTGTCGGAGATGCGACCCCACACGACCAGGGAAACGCCACCGCAGATGTAAGGGATCATGGTGAGCCAGCCGACCTCCATGTTGCTCATGGTGCCGAGTTCCTTGATGATCTGCGGGATGAAGATCAGCATGCCGAGGCTCGCCATCACGATGCCGAGGTAGTTCAGCGCCAGCAGCAGGACTTTCGGGTTCGACATCGATTCGAACAGCGAATAGACCCGCACCGCCTCCTTGGCCTTGCGTTCGCCGGCCAGTTTCGCCACCAGCCAGTCGCGCTCCTGGGCGGTCAGGAACTTCGCCTCTTGCGGCTTGTTGGTCATCACGAAGTAGGTGGCGATACCGATCAGAATCGTCGGGATGCCCTCGGCGAGATACATGACCTGCCAGCCCTTGAACCCGAACAAGCCGTCCAAGCTCATCAATCCTGTCGAGATCGGCGCGCCGAACGCGACCGCGATCGGCAATCCGATCAGGAAGCCCGAGACGATGCGGGCGTGATGGCGTGCCGGGAACCAGTAGGTGAAGTAGAGGATAAGGCCGGGAAAGAAGCCGGCTTCGGCCGCGCCGAGCAGGAAGCGCACGATGCCGAAGGTGGTGGTTCCTGTGACGAAAGCCGTCGCCGCGGCGAAGATGCCCCAGGTGATCATGATGCGGGCGATCCAGATGCGGGCGCCCACCTTCTCCAGGATGATGTTGCTCGGCACCTCGAAGAGAAAATAGCCCCAGTAGAAGGTGCCGACGGCAAAGCCGAAGTCACCAGCGCCGATTTGGAGATCGCCGCGCATGGTGAGCGCGGCGAAGCTCACGTTGATTCGGTCGATATAGGCGAGGATGTACGACAGCACCGCGAACGGCAGCAATCGCAGGTAGACTTTGCGCATGGTGGAAGCTTCGATTACGGCGTCCATCGCGTTTCCTCTTACTATTTTTGTGCTGTTGACTAAGTCGTACGCAGGCTCCAACGGTTACGCGGGTAGTGAGGCAACGCTAGCAAAGGCTTTGGCGGCGCGCGACGGTGCCGCAGCGAACGCAATTTTCGCCTAACGGCTGCCGGCCAGCCCCATTTGCCGGCAAAGCAGAACCAATGTTTCGTATATCACGTGCGCACAGAGATGCGCCGCCATGCCGTTCAGGTCCTGCGGCGGGCTCACCGTGTTGATGTCGACGGCCACGATGTTGAGGTCGGTCAGGCAGCGCAGCAGGTCGATGCCCTCGCGCGCCGTGAGCCCGCCCCACGACGGTGTGCAGACGCCGGGCGCCACCGAGGGGTCGAAGACATCCATGTCGAAACAGAGATAGACCGGCCGCTTGCCGACACGATCACGGAACTCGGCCATGCGCTGGGCGAAGCCGCCGCGCACCAGCTCGTCGAGCGAGACCACCTTGTAGCCGAGGCTCATGGCGCGCGGCACGACGCCTTGCGCGTAGGTCGTGCTGCGGATGCCGACATGCCAGGAGAATTCGGGATCGACCAGCCCTTCCTCGGCGACGTGGGTGAACTGTGTGGCCGAATTGTATTTCTCCTCCGCGCCATAAGGATAGGAGTCGGTATGGGAATCGATGTGCAGCGCCGCCATTTTCTTGTGCTTCTTGCCGACGGCGCGTGCCACCGGAACGGTGACCGAGCCGTCGCCGCCGATGGTGATGGGGATGGCGCCGGCCTCGACAATGCGGTCGACCGCCTGCTCGGTACGCTCGAAGGCATCGACGATCTTGCTGGGCGTGAGCTTGACGTTGCCGCAATCGACCAGCCCCAGTGCCGCCACCGGATCGAAGTCGGCATGGGTCGGATTGAAGCGCCGCATCAGGGCCGATTGTTGGCGTACCGAATCGGGCCCGCCGCGTGCGCCGATCCTCATGTTGGTGCCGCAGTCGAACGGAATGCCCAGGATCGCTGCCTTGTTGGCCGGCCCCGGCCGGCCATAGGGCGCGCCCATGAAGGTCATGGGCGAGGTGAAGAGCTCGGACTCGGGCAAACGGTCCATGATCATTGCTCCGTGGAGAGGAAGTCGAAGGCGACCAGCGTGTGGATCTTGGCCACGGCCAGAAGCTCGTCGACCAGAACATATTCGTCGGCGCCGCCCATGTTGAAGGGCGTGAGGCCCAGCACCACCGTGGGAACTCCGTACTGGCGATACCACCGCGAGTCCGATCCACCAACGCGCATGTTGACGGCCGGTGCCTCGCCCAGCACCTCCGCCGCGACTTCTGCGGTGCGGCGGACGATCTCGTGGCCGGGTTCGGTGAAGGAGGGCTCAAAGCGGCGGATGGCGCGCCACGCCACGCCCTCCAGCGGCTTCAGCCAGTCGTCGAGCCGGCTCGCCAGGAGGTCGGTCGTGATGCCGACGGGAAGCCGGATGTCGGCTCGGGCGATGGCGTGCGTGGGCACGAGGTTGGGCGAGGTGCCGCCCTCGATGGTGCCGATGTTGACGGTGACCCGCTGCAGCGTCTCCGCCTCGCCCGCACCCGACAGGGGCTCGGAGATCGGCTTGGCGCGGGTGATCGCCTCGGTGACGACGGGCGGCGCCTGGAAAGGGATCGTCTCGAGATCCTTCAGTCGGTCGAGGGCGCCGCGCAGGCGATCGATGGCGTTGGTGCCGCGATGGACGTGGGCGCCGTGGGCGGGAGAGCCGGTGGCCTCGACCTCGACCCACATCAGGCCTTTCTCGCCGAAGCGCACGACCTTGGGCGAGCCGACGTCGCCGCAGATATTGGCGTCGCCCAAGGCATGCGGCACGTGCCGCATCATGTAGCCGGTGCCGAGCGAGCCCATGTTCTCCTCGTCGCCGGCCAGGGTCAGCACGATCTCGCCCGACCAGGCATCGCGGCGCCCGGCCAGCAACGACGCCGCCAGCAGCGAGCAGGCGATACCGCCCTTCATGTCGCAGACGCCGCGACCGTAAAGCTTGCCGTCCTTCAGGACTCCGCCCAGCGGCGGCACCGTCCAGGGCAGGTGCTCGAGCAGAGGGAACGTATCGAGATGCCCGTTGAAGATCAGCCGCCGGCCGGGACGCGATCCCTTCAGGCGGCCGATCAGGCTGACCACGCGGGGCTCGGGCTCGATGCGCTCGATCTCCATGCCGGGAATCTCGCGCAACAGGGCCTCGGCGACGGCCGCGACCTCGTGTGTGTCGCTCGGCGGATTGGGCGAGGCCACCGCGACCAGCCGCCGGGTCGTGGCGATCAGCGCCTCGCGTGCCGCCTCGACGTCACGCGCCAATTCCTGTCGAAGTGTCGTCATCAGCGGTTCTGCAGGCGCCGTTCCCACCAGCGGATCGCCATGGCGAGCGGCCAGCAGATGAAGAAATAGACGACGGCGATGAAGGTGAAGGTCTCGAGCGGGCGGAAGTTGGTGGCCGAGAGCTCCATGCCGCGCCGCGTGATCTCGTTGACGGAGATCACCGCGCCCAGCGAGGAGAACTTGATCAGTTGCACGAAGTTCGAGGCGAGCGGCGGCAGGGTCATCTTGATGGCCTGCGGCAGCACGATGCGGCGGAAGCCCTGCAGCGGCGACAGCCCCAACACCTGCGCCGCCTCGCGGTGGCCGACCGGCACGCTCTGGATGCCCGACCGGTAGACCTCGGAGATGAACGCCGCCTGGTAGAGTGCCAGGCCGATGATCAACGCGACCAACGCTTCGATGCGCACGCCGAACACGATCGGCAGCACGTAGTAGACCCAGAGCAGCTGGACCAGGATCGGCGTGTTGCGCACGATCTCGCCGATCGTGACGCCGACCCAGCGCAGCGCCCGGAAGCGCGACATGTCCAGCAGCGCGATGACCAGCCCGCCGACCATGGCCAGCACCAGCGTGATAGCCGAGATGATCAACGTCATCTGCAGGCCGCCCATCAGGAAGTCGAAACTTCCCCAGACTGTGTCCCAGCGGAACTGGTATTTGAACATCGTCACCTCATCGCTGGGAGCGCGCCACTCCGTGGCGCTCCCTCCCCAAGCGAAGCTTGGGGAGGTGTCGGCGTCTTACGCCGACGGAGGGGTCATGAGCAGGTCCGACCCTGATAGATGGCTGACAGAATGGTCCGGATACATCCCTGACACTGTTGGGCAGGTTAAGGAGACCTGCCGATGCCGTGGCGTAGGGAGTGTGTCGAGGACCAGAAGCTGTTGTTCATGGCGGATTGC
>JADHLS010000495.1 GCA_016780605.1 Reyranella sp. | reverse complement strand
GCTTTAATCCCATGCCGTCGACCAGAGCCATCGTGGCCTTGATCGGGGCATCGGTTCCCAGCATCTGCCGGTACGCCGCCCCTGCCGCCTGTTCCGCAGTGGCCTTTTCGGCGACCAAGTCAACCTGCGGGGCTCCCGCCTTCCACACGTCGTCGGCCAGCCCAAGCAGCAGCGACCAGCGTCGCCGCATCATCGCGGAGCTCAGCCAATAGTCGTTTTCGTCGGGAAAGCCGGTCGGCGGGCCCCAGCCGAACAGTCGCTGCCCGCTGCCGTCGAGCTCGCCCAGCAGGCCGGGCGTGGGCGTCACCGCAATCCCGGCAGCGCGGGCAAACGAGGCATAGAGCTCGAGCGGCCGTTTCACCTTGCTTCCGGCCGAGCGACGGAAAGCGTCGGAATGTACGATCGCCTCGACCGTGCGGGCGATCTGGTCAGGCTTGCGCCGCTGCTCGGTCCAAACCTTGGCAGCAGCGGCAACGACGGCGGCGTCGGGTGCGTCGGACACCAGGCGGCGACACAGCTTGCCGCAGACATAGCGTGCCGTCGCCGGATGATCGGCCACCAGGTCGAGCACGCGCCGTCCATCGGCGAGGGGCGACTGGTAGGGATCGAACTCGGTGCCGAGCACACGCTTCTGGTAGTTGTCGTGCCAGTTCTCGACATAGATGAACTTGCCGGTGATCGGCAGGCGGTGCCCGGCGCCGATGCCGGCGCCATCTTCGATCGACCAGCCGGTGAAGGCGCGGGCGGCCTCGTAGACGTCCTGGTCGATGTAGCCCTGCGGCCGCCCGTCGAGCGCGCCGGGCACGTCGCGCCAGCGATTGTAGAGCGCGTTGAGATAGGCCGGCCGGCCGAGCGTATGAAGCTCGAACAGCTCACGCGCATAATTCTCGTTGGCCGCTCCGCCACGCGATGACCGGTTATTGAGATAGATCTGCATGGCGGTGCTTTTGGCCACGGCCTCCAGCATCTCGCGGAAGTTGCCAAGCGCATGGCGGCGGATCACCTCGCTGTCGTAGGTTGGCAGCGCCACCGCGACGAGGTTGTCGCCGACCGCATTGACATTGAAGTGGTTGTGCCAGAAGTCCGCCAGGACCTCGCGCAGTTGCCAGCGGCTGTGCACGGCACGGATCGCCGTGGCGCAGGCAACGGCGGTGCGGAAGAACGTCCGCTCCTGTCCGGCCAGAGCCTTCTCGACCACCTTCCAGTGCTGCTCGATCGGCTCCCCCAGCACGGCGAGCGAGCGGTCCTCGTCGACTTCGGCCTCCGGCGTCTTGCTGGAATATTTCAGCCGGATATGCGTCGCGGCGATCCGCGCGGCGCAATCGTCTTCAGCTGGAGGGTTGAGTTGCTGGGCGAGCCATCCTGCAGCACCCATCTTGGCAATGTCGTGGAGCTCGGCCGCGTTTGGGCCGAATGCCAGCTTGTTCAGGAGAACACGGGGATCGACTTCGAAGGTCATATATGCCTCTACGCCACGCGCCGTGCATTCATCCTACGATGCAGCGCGCAACATCGTCCCTCCTGGAGGCAACAATACGGATTACAGATTCCTTATGCGCAGGTTCCGTCTCTCGATCAGCCTCCCCGCACCAGAAGACGATGAGACAGGAGACAGAGGATGCCGGCGACGCCCATCGCCGTGGTCATAGGGGCGATCGTGCCATCGAGGCTTTGGCCGACCATGGCGCCGAACAGCGCGCCGATACCGAACTGCATCACGCCCATCAAGGATGAGGCCGTGCCCGCCATGTGCGGGTAGCGCTGCAGCGCCATTGCCATCGAGTTGGGGCCGATCAGGCTGATGGTGGCGATCTGTGGGCCAAAACACAGCAGGAACGGCCACATGCCGATCGTGCCATAGCGCGCCTCGATGAAGCCCATGATCAAAGCTGCCGTCCCCGAGACAGCGGGCACGATCACGGCGTAACGGAGGATTCGGCCGGCGCCGAACACCGGCGCGAACTTGGCGTTGAGCAAGCTGCCCAGGGTCATGAACACGACCATGCCGCCGAAGATCAGGCCGTAGGCGCGCGGTGCAACGCCGTATTTTTCGATGAACACGAAGGGCGAGCCCGAGAGAAACGACAGGAGCGCCGAGAACATGAAGGTGCTGGTGAAGGCGTAACCGATGAAAGCGCGGTGGCGGAACAACTCGCCGAAGCGCCGCAGCACCGCCGAGACGACCAGCGGCTGGCGATATTCCGGCCGCAGCGTCTCGGGCAGCCGGAAGAACGCAGCGACGAGGGCGAAGAGGCCGATCGAGGCCAATGTCCAGAAGATCGCGCGCCAGCCCAGGAACCACAGGACCTGACCGCCGATCAGCGGCGCCAGCATGGGTGCGATCGAGGTGCAGGCCATCATCAGCGACATGGCACGCGCCGCCTGATCCTTCTCGGCGAGGTCGCGCACCATGGTGCGCGCCAGCACGACGCCGCCGCAGGCCGCCAACCCTTGCAGGAAGCGCAGCAGCACCAGCTGGCCCGCCTCGGCGGCGAAGCCGCAGCCGATGCTGGCCAGGATGTAGACGACCAGCCCGCTCAGGATCACCGGGCGGCGGCCGAAGCGATCGCCCGCCGGGCCGTAGAAGATCTGCCCCGCGCCGAAGGCGATCATGAAGGCCGAGAGCGTGAGCTGGATGTCTCCCGCCGTGCCGCGCAGATCGACGGCGATCACCGGCAGGGCCGGCAGATACATGTCGATGCTGAGCGGCGTGAACGAGGACAGCAACGCCAATACTGCCAGCAGCAGTGGGGTCAAGGTCGGGCGGGTGGCGGTGGTGGTCATTCGGGCCGGCTTCTATAGCGGACATGCTATAAGCGGACCATGTCGAGCCTGCCCGAGCTCACCGAGCCGCAGATCCGCCGTTACGCGCGCCATATCGTGCTGGCCGAGATCGGCGGCGTCGGCCAGTCGCGGCTGATCGCCGCGCGCGTGCTGGTGATCGGCGCCGGCGGGCTGGGCGCGCCCCTTCTGCAGTATCTGGCCGCCGCCGGCGTGGGCACTTTGGGCGTGATCGACCACGACAGCGTCGATCTCTCCAACCTGCAACGCCAGGTGATCCATCGCACTGCGGATATCGGCGTCTCCAAGGTCGAAAGCGCGCGTCGCGCGCTCTCAGACATCAATCCCGAAGTACATGTCGAACCACTGGGTGAGCGACTTACCGCGGCGAATGCTGAGCGCATCATCGCGGACTACGACCTGGTCGCCGACGGCAGCGACAACTTCGCCACGCGCTATCTGCTGAACGACGTCTGCTATCGCCTGAAGAAGACGCTGGTCGCCGCCGCGATCCTTCGCTTCGACGGCCAGATCTCGACCTACAAGGCCTGGCAGGGTGCGGGCCATCCCTGCCTGCGCTGCCTGTTCCCTGAGGCGCCATCGGAGGACGCCGTGCCGAGCTGTGCGCAGGCCGGCGTTCTCGGCGCGTTGGCCGGCACGCTGGGCGCGCTGCAGGCGACCGAGGTCGTCAAGGAGATTTTAGGCATCGGCACATCGCTCACCGGCCGCCTTCTGATGTACGACGCGCTGGCCGGCTCCTTCGACGAGATGGCGATCGCCAAGCGGCCCGATTGCCCGACCTGTGGGACCCGATGAAGTCGAGTGAAGGCGGCCTCTCGGTGATCGTGCGCGCCGGCGACTATGAGAGTGTGCACTATGCGCTGGCCCTGGCCGCGGCGGCGCTCGCGGTCAACAAGCCAGCCGTATTGTTCTTCACCATGGCCGGAATCCGCGCCCTGCAGGGCCCTCCTCCGCCGGTCACCGACTGGCCACGCGACACCACCAATCGCGAGCGCGGCGTCGGCGATTTCGAGACGCTGCTCAGTGCCTGCGTCGAGCTTGGCGCGCGTTTCATCGTATGCGAAATGGGCCTGCGGTCGCTCGGCATCGACCGCGCGAGCCTGCGCCGCGACGTTCCCTTCACGGTAGCGGGCATCGTGACCTTGCTGGAAGAGACCAAACCGGGCATGCACCTGGTGACCTTGTAGGAGACTTCATGACATCCGCTGCCTTCGACGTGCTGGGAATCGGCAACGCCATCGTCGACGTCCTCTCCCGCGCCGACGACGACTTCCTCAGCAAGCACGGCCTGGTCAAGGGCAGCATGATGCTGATCGACGAGCAGCGCGCCGAGACGCTCTATGCCGCCATGGGCCCGGGCATCGAGGTGTCGGGCGGCTCGTGCGGCAACACCATGGCGGGCGTCGCCTCGTACGGCGGCAAGGGCGCCTATATCGGCAAGGTGCGCGACGACCAGCTCGGCCAGGTGTTCGGCCACGACCTGAAGTCGCTCGGCGTGTCGTTCGACACCAGGAGCGCCACCTCCGGCCCGTCGACGGCGCGCTGCCTGATCCTGGTGACGCCCGACGCGCAGCGCACCATGAACACCTATCTCGGCGCCTGCACCGGTCTCGGGCCCAACGACATCGACGCCAAGGTCGTGGCCGCGGCTCAAGTCACCTATGTCGAGGGCTATCTGTGGGATGCGCCGGAAGCCAAGAAGGCAGTGCTGAAGGCCTTCGATGCCGCGCATGCCGCGGGCCGCCAGGTCTCGATCACGCTGTCGGACTCCTTCTGCGTGCATCGCTATCGCGAGGAGTTTCGCGACCTTGTGCGCAACAAGGTCGACATCCTCTTTGGCAACGAATCGGAGATCAAATCGCTCTACGAGGTCGAGACCTTCGAGGAAGCGATGGAGGCCACGCGCAAGGAGGCCAAGATCGCCGCGCTCACCCGCAGCGAGAAGGGGTCCGTCGTCATCAAGGGCAGCGAGACCTATGCGGTGCCGGCCGCGCCCGTAACCAAGGTCGTCGACACCACGGGCGCGGGCGATCTCTACGCCTCGGGCTTCCTGTTCGGCCTGACGCATGGCAAGCCGCTCGCCGAGTGTGCGCGGCTGGGTGGGATCGCCGCCGCCGAGGTCATCTCCCATGTCGGCGCGCGGCCCGAGCAGGCGCTGCGGACACTGATTTGAGCCTCGCCGCAAGCGCGCGGTCGACCTGGGGCCGCTGGGTCGAAGCGGCAGCGGTCTATCGCAATCGCCGCCAGCTCATCATCCTGCTGATGGGCTACTCGAGCGGCATGCCGTTCCTGCTCACCAGCGCGGTGCTCTC
>JADHLS010000494.1 GCA_016780605.1 Reyranella sp. | reverse complement strand
GAAGCTCATGCCTTCCATGGCGGCAATCAGCTTCTCGGTGTCGGTGCCGCCCGCCTTCTTGATGCCCTCGACGATCGCCATGGCGGCGGCCATGCCGCCGGCCACGAAGAAGTCCGGCGGCGCGCCGTTGTTCTTCTTCTTGTACTCGGTGACCAGCCACTCGTTCACCGGGTTCTTGGGGAAGCCCCAATAGTAGTAGATGGCGCCTTCCAGTCCCGGGAACTGCTTCCAGCCGGCCATCACCGGCAGGATGTTGCCGCCCGGCGCGATCTCGATCTTGTAGCGCTCGGGCTTGAGGTCCATCAGCTTGGGCAGCGGATGGGCACCCGCCCACACCACGGCGACGACGCGGCGGCAGTTCTTGTCCTTCAGCGCGTCGAAGATGCGCTGCGCCGGTGCGGTGAAGTCCGTCGTCTGCTGCGGCGCATATTCCTCGTGCACGATCTTGGCCTTGGAGCCGACGGCCGCCAGCGCCTCCTTGAGCGAGGCGACGCCGTCACGGCCGAAGGCGTAATCCTGGGCCAGGGTGGCGATGCAGATGTTCTCGTCCTTCAGCGTCGCAGCGGAGGCCAGGGCATCCTGCGTCGAGTTGCGCGCCGTGCGGAAGATGTAGCGGTTCCACTTCTCGCCGGTGATCTGGTCGGCGACGGCGGGTTCGACGATCAGCAGCTTCTTGTATTCCTCGGCAACCGGCAGCATGGCGAGCGCCGCGGCCGACGAGGTGGTCCCGACGGCGATGTCGACCTTGTCGTCACCGTAGGCCTGCTCGAGGGCCGCCTTGGCGAGATCGGGCTTCAGCTGGTCGTCCTTGAGGAGGACCTGGATCTTGCGGCCGTTTATCTCCATCGTGCCCTGGGTGGCATATTCCAGGCCGAGCATGAAACCTGCCTCGGTCTGACGGGCGTAGGCCTCCAGCGGACCGGTCTTGCCATAGATCAGCGCGATCTTGATCGGCGGTTGCTGGGCCGCGGCCGGCAGCGCGAGCGCCATCATGCCGGCGGCGGCGAGAATCGAACGACGAGGCATTTTGGACACCCTCCCAGAGTCCTCCCCGAATTGATGCCCTTCTAGTCGATGATCGCGCCTCGCACCATGTGATTTGTCCGCAACTGCTCCTTGGGATCGATCCAGACCGTCCAACAAATGGCGTCTCAGGCGCCGGCGTCGCGCAGATCGAGATACTCGATCACGCGTCCGTCTCCCCCGGTGTGGCGCACGACGAAGCGACCACCGGTCGGCACGGTCTCGGGCTCGATCAATACCTGTGATTCGGACCGGACCTGCTGCCACGCCTCCTCGAGATCGTCGACGACGAAGATGGCGTCGACCTGGCGGGCGACCTCGAGCGCGGCGGGATCGTCCGCCCCGACGACGACCATCGGCCCCAGCCACGAGACGGTGAACCCCGCGTGCTGAAACTCTGCTTTCACCGGCAGGCCGAGGGCACGCTGGTAGTAGTCGGACGCAGCCTTTTGTGCGGCAAGATTTTCAACGACGACCGGGAAGATGACATTGACGATGTTCATGGGCGGATGTCTCGTGTTGTCGATGTTCCGCACAAACCTAGGACTGGCCCGATGCAAGTCGATACTCATTCGAAAGTGAGCGGCCCCGGCCGCAAGCTCGGCTCGGCGAACTTCCTCAACCAGCAGCGGCTTGCGCAGTCCTGCGTGGCCAACGAGGTGATCGCGCGCATCTCGCTGCGTTGGAAGATGTCCATCCTGTTTTCGATCGATAGCGGCGCGCGGACCTTCGCCGAGCTGAAGCGCGCGCACCCGAGCCTGTCCGACCACGTCCTCGCGGGGCGCCTGCGCGAGCTCAGGCGCGAGGGATTGATCGCCAAGGACGACAAGGCGGACCATCGCCCGGTCTACAGGGCGACGGCGAGGGGCTCGTCCCTGCTGAAGATCGTGGCGGCGCTGTGTGCCTGGGGCGAAGAGGCCGCCTCTCCGGGCCCCTGAGGCACGACGGCCCGCTGCCTCGCGCTGCCTCCTCGACTTGCCCTCGCAGAGGCTGGCTGCAGCAAAAACATTCAGCGGGATCGGTTCGACACCGGCACCACATGGCACGCCGCTTCTATTCGGCGGACGTGTCGCCGGGAGGGCGAGTCGAATTTTACATGACCGTACAACCAAGGGACGTCCTTGGGCTCGCGATGTGCCTACGAGAGCGGCATTCGTCGTGAGTCAGTGGCCTTAGGAGCATCGATGCAGTCCTGCAGGCCAGCTTGCGGGATTCGTTCATGCAAATGGCACGATGCTTGATGGCGACGAGGCGACATTCTCCGTATGCTTCGTTTGCCAAGGAGGGTCCTCGATGTCCCAAGCTTCCAGTCTGGTCATACGCGGTGGAACGATCGTCGACGGCACGGGCAGGAAGCCCTTTGTCGGAGACGTCGCCGTGGTCGACGGCAAGATCGTCGAGGTCGGCACCGTCACCATCAAGGCGGACCAGGAGATCGATGCGAAGGGGCTGCTGGTCACCCCGGGCTTCGTCGACATCCACACCCACTACGATGCCCAGGCGATCTGGAGCAACCGGCTCGACCCGTCCTCCTGGAACGGCGTCACCACGGTCATGATGAGCAACTGCGGCGTCGGCTTCGCGCCCTGCAAGCCGCACGAGCGCGAGGTCCTGGTGGCGCTGATGGAGGGCGTGGAGGACATCCCCGAGGTCGTCATGACCGAGGGCCTGCCCTGGAACTGGGAGACCTTCCCCGACTTCATGAATCGCCTCGGCGAACGGCAGTATGACGTCGATATCGTGACCCAGGTGCCGCATGCCGCGATCCGGGTCTACGTCATGGGCCAGCGCGGCGCCGACCGGGAGCCAGCGACCGATGAGGATCGCCGGGAGATGGCTCGGCTGGTGGCGGAAGGAATCGAGGCAGGGGCGCTCGGCTTCTCCACCTCGAACGCCATCGCCCACAAGACCCTGGCCGGCAAGCCCACGCCGACCCTCGCCTCGGCGGAGGAAGAACTCGCCGTCATCGCCGAGGCCGTGGGCAAGACCGGCAAGGGCTGGGTGCAGATCATCACGGACTTCGACGATCCGGTCGAGGAGCTGACCCGGCTGCGCCGGGTCGCGGCGCGCTCGGGCCGGCCGATGAGCCTCACGCTGGCCCAGCGCGAAGGCAAGCCCGGCCATTGGAAGCTGCTGCTCGACATGATCGAGGACGCCAACAAGGATGGCGTCAAGCTCCTGGCGCAGATCATGGGCCGGCAGATCGGCATCAATTTCGGCTTCGAGATTTCGCTCAATCCGTTCTGCGAGCGGCCGAGCTACAAGGCGATCGCCAACCTACCGTTCGAGGAGCGGCTGCAACGCCTCCAGGATCCGGCTGTGCGGGCCGCGATCCTTGCCGAGAAGACGCCCGACGCGTCACTCGAACGGCGCCTCAACACCTGGGACCGCATCTTCGAGCTCGGCACCCCGCCGAACTACGAGCCGCCGCTGGAGGCGAGCATGGCAGCCCGCGCAAAGGCAGCCGGCGTGCCGGTGGAAGAGTTCGTCTACGACCTGCTCCTGAAGGACGGCGGCACGACCATCCTGTTCCGACCGGTCACCAACTATGTCGATGGCAACCTCGACGCCTGCCTCGAGATGATGAAGCACCCCAACACGGTGATGGGCTTGGGCGACGGCGGCGCCCACTACAGCTTCATCTGCGATTCCTCGACCACGACCTACACCATCACGCACTGGACGCGCGACCGCACGCGCGGCGAAAAGATGCCGATCGAATGGGTCGTCAAACGACTCTCGAGCGACCCGGCGCGCACCATAGGTCTCAACGACCGCGGCGTGATCGCACCTGGCTACAAGGCCGACCTCAACGTGATCGACTACAACCGCCTGAACGTCGGCCCGTTGCACGTGGTCTATGACCTTCCGGCTGGCGGGCGGCGGCTGAACCAGCGCACCGAGGGTTACGTAGCGACGATCCTCTCCGGCACGCCAGTCTACCGCGAAGGCGAGGCGACCGGCGCCCTGCCCGGCCGCCTGGTTCGCGGCCCCCAGGAGCCAGATCAGCAATCCGGGCAGCAGCTCGCCGCCGAATAGAGCCAGTGTCCTTGGGCGTGCCGAGCTGGCGCCGCTTCTTCCCCAAGGGCATGAACCGGTTCATCGAGACGGTCGTTCCCGAGTTGCGCCGACGCGGCCGGTGGCGATCTCAGCCCGCACGGAGCGCTAGGGCACGCTCTTCTTGGCCAGGCGTTCGTTGAACGAACGGAGATCGATCACGATTCGCTGGTGAGTGCCGCTGCCGATCTCCTCTTTGTTGTCGCTTGCCGACACCTTGAAGGCGATGCGTTTGCCCTCGACGCCGACCACCTCGGCCGTCGCGCGCACGTCGTGGCCCAGAGGCGTGGCCGCGAGGTGCTTCACGTCGACGGCCGTGCCGACGGCGCTTTCGCCGGCATCCAGGTACGGCTTGATGGCATTGAGCGCGGCGTTCTCCATGACCAGGATCATCATGGGCGTCGCGAACGTTGGCGGCAGCATGGCATCCTTGAATCGATTGGCGAGATGCTCGGGCCGCACCCGCAACGCCGCGGTTCCCTTAGCGCCCAATGGAATCTGCTTCATCAGCCGCGCCCCTCGAGAACCGAACGATGGCGCTGGAAGAGCTCGACCAGCGCATCCATGACGGCGCGCACCCGCGGCAGGGCGCGCAGGTCGCGGTGCACCAGCAGCCACTGCTCGGT
This sequence comes from Reyranella sp., assembly GCA_016780605.1. Classification (GTDB taxonomy): domain Bacteria; phylum Pseudomonadota; class Alphaproteobacteria; order Reyranellales; family Reyranellaceae; genus Reyranella. The sequence continues at coordinate 414 of JADHLS010000494.1, read as the reverse complement.
GGTGATCTCGGGCAGCACGCCGCCGACGCGCTGCAGCCTGGCGTCCTGGTCGGCAAGGTAGCAGGGCAGCACGGCAAGGCCCGCTCCGGAGCGCACCGCATCGTGCAGGACGAGCCAGTTGTTGACCCGGATCTCGGGCCGCCGGCCGATCTGCTCGTGGATCCAGCGTTGGCCCGGCATGTAGCTGTGGTCGTCGTCGAAGCCGATCCACGGCAGGTCGATCAATGCCGGCATCGTGGTGTGCGTCACCTCGAGCTTGCGCGCCGCGTAGATCGCGTAGGCGACGTGGCAGAGCTTGCGCGTGACGATGCCGGCGAGCTCCGGCACCTGCTCGCGGATCAGGAGATCGGCCTCGCGGCGCGACAGGTTGGCGAGGGTGTGGCTTGCCACCACCTCGAACTCGATGTGCTGCAG
>JADHLS010000493.1 GCA_016780605.1 Reyranella sp. | reverse complement strand
AGATCCCGCTCAACCGGGTCGCCGAGGCGGTGACCATCACCACGGGCCGCAGGCTCGCCAACGGCTTTCCGCCCGGCGTCGACAGCGTGGTGGTGCTGCTCGACGGCGAGGACACCTATCGCCGCTTCGTCGACTCCAAGCTCCATGGGGACGTCGACATCTACTGGGGCGCCTATCTCGGCACGCCCGACGAGATCCTGATCGCGGGCAAGGTGAAGGACGTCGCCGACGAGATCCATCGCCGGCGCAGTGAAGCACGCCGCGCCCACGGCTGGATCATGGACACCTACCTGCTGCGCCGTGGCGCTACGCCATCTTCTCGATGATTTCCTTCATGTCGGCGGCCGAGAACAGGCGCAATGTCTGGGTGCGTATGTTGCCCAGCGCGCCGAGACTCAACGCCAGCGACGTGACGGCAAGGTCGTCCGACGCCTCCAGGATGGAGATGACGTCATACTGGCCTTGGGCCCAGTAGACGTCCTTGACCGTCACCCCGCATTTCCTCGCCATCTCCTTGAACGCTTCGGCCCGCTTGGGCGAGTCCTTGGCGTTGCGGACTCCCTGTTCGGTGAAGCTTCCCAGCACGCAATAGGTCGCCATCGTTACCCTCCCTCGATCGATTGGGAACGGACTCGACACGTGGCACGCGCTTGCGACTGCCCGGAATGTGCTGGGGCAGCCGCCCCGGCATTATCCTTCGATCGGCCTTGCGGCAACAGACCTGTCCGGCCTGTGATCGATCACCCCAACCGCAGCAGAGGTATTGCCATCGCCGCCAGAAGCACGGCGAGGATGCGCGTGCGCGTGAACGGCTCCTTCAGCCAGATGACGGCGATCAGGATGGCGAACACGGCACTGGTGTCGCGCAGCGCCGCAGCCGGCGCGATCGGGGCATGGCCCCAGACCCAGAGGATCAGCAGATACGATGCAACGGAAGCGAGGGCTGCCGGAAGAGCGACCGACCACTGACCGTGCAGCTGCCGCCAAGGCGGACCGTTGCGGCGCTGACGCCAGCACATTGCCGCGGCATTGGTGATCGAGACGACGAAGCCATAGGCCCATGGCGTGCCCGAGGTGCGCACGCCTTGCGCATCACACAGGATGTAGCCGGCGGCACCGAGGCCTGCGACGAGGATCCACGCCAGTGCCTGCAGGGGAACGCCGCGATCGCGCACGGTGTCCCAGGCGAGCACGGCGAGCGACAGGGCGACGATGGCGATGCCGCCCAGCGCCGCGGCACCCGGCAAGCCGCCAGCGACCACCGCAACCAGCGGCACGACCAGAAGGACCGCGATGGCGCGGGCGACGGGATAGACGAGCCCGAAGCCGCCCAGCTCATAGCCGCGCAGCAGCGCGGTCACGGTGACGACGTTCAGCAAGGTCGAGCCCGCGATCCACGGCCACGCGCCGAGCGGCGGCAAGCCGGACCACAGCAGACCCGGCAGGACCAGCACCGCACTCAGGAGCATCTGCGCGGTCATGACCCGCGGTGGATCGCGGCTCGCCTTCACCGCGGCATTCCAGCTCGCATGCAGCAGGGCGCTCGCGAGCGCAGCAGCGACGTCGAGGGCGTCCATCAAGCTGGCCGATGATCGATGACCACCGCGTAGCGAGCCGGCTTGGATGTGCGATTGCGGAAGGTGATCCGCCGGTCGACCACCATGGCAAGGCAGTCGCCGGCGCGAAGCTCGTGCCGCGTCTCGTCCACCGTCACCTCGAGCGTTCCCTGCAGTACCCAGATCTGCTGGTACTGCACGCCGGGCCGCGGCCCGGTCTCGTAGGCCACTCGTGCGCCCGCCGGAAAGACGACCTCGACGATCTGTATGGGCGACGGAAAGCCGGGAGGCGAGACATTGCGCCGGACATAGCCCGAGGCGGGGTCGCGCCATTCGACCTGGTCCTTGCGGCGCGACACCGGATCGGCCGCCGCCGCCGGCGTGTCGAACAGCGAGGCCAGCGGCACGCCGAGCCCGGTCGCCAGCTTCTCCAGCACCACCGCCGTCGGGCTGCTCTCGCCGCGCTCGATCAGCGAGATCATCGAGCGGCTGACACCCGAACCCTCGGCCAGTGCTTCCAGCGACAGCCCGCGCTCGGCACGGATCTGACGCACGCGCGCGGCGATACGATCGTTGATATCCATGATATTGGATCATCTTCCAATATGATGGATAGATCAAGCCCAACCTCACCCTGAGGAGCGCCCGAAGGGCGCGTCTCGAAGGGTGGGCGACACCAGGACTGGCTCCCATCCTTCGAGACGCCGCGCTTCGCGCGGCTCCTCAGGATGAGGTAAACTCACGGCACCGGGCACTGCTTCGCGTTCCAGATCTCGGCGGCGTATTCGGCGATCGTGCGATCGCTGGAGAAGCGCCCGGAGCTTGCGATGTTCAGGATCGCCTTTCGGCCCCACTCCTGCGGATCGCCGTGCAGTTCTAGCAGGCGCCGGTCGGCCTCGAGGTAGGAGGCAAGATCGGCCAGGTGCATGTAGTGGTCGCGCGTGAGCAACGGTTCGCGCAATGGCTCGAAGATGCCGGGTTCGCTGGCATTGAAGTGATCGGAGAAGATCAGATCGAGCGCCATGCGCGTGTCGGGCTCGTTGTCGTAGTGCCACTGCGGGCTGTACCAGCTGCGGTTGGCCGCCACCTGGTCCGCGCTCAGCCCGAACAGGAAGAAGTTCTCCTCTCCCGCGGCCTCGGCCATCTCGATCGTGGCGCCATCGCGGGTACCGAGGGTCAAAGCGCCGTTCATCATGAACTTCATGTTGCTGGTGCCGCTCGCCTCATAGCCGGCGGTCGAAATCTGATTGGAGATGTCGGTCGCCGGGATCAGGCGCTCGGCCAGCGACACGCAATACTCGGGCAGGAAAACGACCTTCAAGCGGCCCTTCATTGCCGGATCGGCGTTGACCGTCTCGGCCAGGTTGTTGAGGAACTTGATGATCAGCTTGGCCAGGCGATAGGCGGGCGCCGCCTTGCCGGAGAAGAAGAACGTGCGCGGCGCCATGGCGATATGCGGCGCCTCGCGCAACCGATTGTACAGGACGACGACGCGCAGCCCGTTCAGCAATTGGCGTTTGTACTCGTGGATACGTTTGACCTGGCTGTCGAAAATGGAGTCCGGGTCGATGGCGACGCCGGCGGTCGTGTTCAGCCAGTCGGCGAAACGCGCCTTGGACTGGCGCCTGGCCAGGCGGACGGTATCGCGAAAACCCGTATCGTCGGCGAACGGCTTCAACTTCGCGAGCTCATCCAGGTCGGTGATCCAGCCATCGCCGATCGCCTCGGTGATGTGGCCGGCAAGGGCCGGGTTGGCGGCCAGAAGCCAGCGCCGGGGCGAGATGCCGTTCGTCTTGTTGTTGAAGCGGTCGGGGAAGAGGTCGGCGAGATCCTTCAGCGTGGACGACCGCAGCAACCCCGTATGGATCGCCGCAACCCCGTTCGTGCTGTGCGAGCCCACGACAGCAAGGTTGGCCATGCGAATTCTGCGCTCACCATCTTCCTCGACCAGGCTTATCCGCGAGACCCGATCCTGCTCGCCCGGGAAGCGTGCGCGCACCTCTTCCAGGAGGCGCTGGTTGATGTCGAGGATGATCTCGAGATGGCGCGGCAGCATCAGCTCGAACCATCGCAGCGGCCATTTCTCCAAGGCCTCGGGCAGCAGGGTGTGGTTGGTATAGGCCAGCGTTCGCCTGGAAATGTCCCAGGCCTGGTCCCATCCAAGGCCGGCCTGGTCGAGCAGGATCCGCATCAATTCCGGGATGGCCAGGCTGGGATGGGTGTCGTTGAGCTGGATTGCGGCCTTCTCCGGCAGCGCATTCCAGTCGGCGTTGTATCGACGGAAGCGCCGTACGAGATCCGCCAGCGAACAGGCGACCAGGAAATACTCCTGCACGAAGCGCAGCCCGCGCCCCAAGGTCGTCGAATCGTCGGGATAGAGGACCCGGGTGATCGAATCGGCCGCGAGTCGCTTGGCGAGGGCCGTTACGAACGCGCCGGTGCTGAATGCCTGAAGGTCGAAGACATCGGGTGTGCCGGCCGCCCATAGCCGAAGCGTGTTGATGGTCCGGCCGCCGTAGCCGACGATCGGCCGGTCGTAGGGAACACCGAATACGGTGGACGGACTACCGAACTTCGCGCGGAGCGTCCCCTCGTACACCTCGAACGAACAGTCGAGCTTGAATTCGACCGTCTCCTGGAGCCGGGCAACCTCCCAAGGGTCGGGGTATCTCAGCCAGTTGTCCGGCTGCTCGCGCTGCCAGCCATTCTCGATGCTCTGGCGGAAGATCCCGTATTCGTAGCGCAGCCCGTAGCCCATCGCCGGCAACTGCATCGTCGCCATCGAATCCAGGAAGCAGGCCGCGAGACGGCCGAGGCCGCCATTGCCGAGACCGGCGTCGGGCTCCTCTTCAAGGATAGCCGTCCAGTCGAGCTGGTTGGCCTTGATGACACGCTGGATCACGGGATCGAGACGCAGGTTGAGGATGTTGTTGGACAGCGACCGGCCGATCAGGAATTCCAACGAAAGGTAATAGACCCGCTTGGGATTCTCGCGATCGTAGGTTTGCTGCGTGCGCCGCCAGCGCTGCGAGAGGATATCGCGCACCGACCGGGCGAGGGCGTCGTATTGCTGACGCAGGCCGACCTCGGTCCTGTCGGCGACGTTGTCGAACATCAGATGGCGCTCGAACAACCCGTCGACCTCAGCAAACGCCGGCGTGTTCCGCGCTTCGGCGGCGGACGTCATGGTCTTCTTTCGCAATGCCTCAGACATTGTCGGCCACGGTCGAGCCGCCGCCTCCGGACGTCGCGCGCCCTCCCCACCGCCAGCCGCTGATCTCCGGCATATCGTCGCCGTACCGCGTAACGTACTGGCGATGCTCGATGAGCTTGTCGCGGATCGCCTGCTTGGCATAAGCCGCCCGAGCACCGAGGCTGGGCAGCCGGTCGATCACGGCGCCCACCAAATGGAAACGGTCGAGATCGTTCAGCACGCACATGTCGAACGGCGTCGTCGTGGTACCCTCTTCCTTGTAGCCGCGCACATGGAGATTGTCGTGGCCGTGGCGCCGATAGGTCAGCCGGTGGATCAGCCACGGATAGCCGTGGAAGGCGAAGATGATCGG
>JADHLS010000492.1 GCA_016780605.1 Reyranella sp. | reverse complement strand
GGCGCGCCAGCTCGGCGACGTGCTGCCAGGTGGTGGCGCGCGTCATGACGTCGAACTCCATGTCCCCTCCGGCTTGTGCTCGGTCCAAGCTGCGCTCGGGGAGGATTCGAGTCACGCGCCTTCAGCGATCCTGTGTCGCCAGCTGGAAATCACGGCGCTTCAACTCCGCCTGCACGATTTCGGCCACCAGCCGATTGCCCAGCGGCGTGTGATGCTCGGTGCGATAAAGCGTGTCGCGACCGCGCGCCTCGATCAGGGCGCGAAGCGGTTCGGCGAGATCGAGCGTCGGCAAGCCTGCATCGGTCGCACAGCGCAGGACATTGCGGACGGCTTGTGCCCCCCAGGCTTGATATGCCGCGTCGCCTCGCCAGTGGCCGAGGCCGTACTGCCCCAGCACGACGACTGGTACGCCGAGCCGAGCCAGCCGCGACATCAACCGGCAGGCGATGACGGGGCCGTCGCCAGCTGGTACGGCACGTCCCTCCCGGTAGTACCAGCCTTCGCGGATAGCGAGCCGCTCCACGACCTCGTCGGCCAGCGTCGACCAGCCGAGCAGGCGTGCCGCCACCGGAAGCGCCGCCCGACGCTCAGGCGGCGGGACCGGCACACCGCGCAGTTCGAGCCCGCCGGGAACCGGCTCGAACCACGGCTTGTTGCGGCTGTAGGCCACCTTGAGCTCGGTGCGCCACACATCGCCAGGCGTGAAGCTGACGACGATCAGCGCCGGGTGCGCATGCGCCGCCAGCCGTTCGGCATTGAGCACGGTCTGATCAAGTGAGTAGCCGCTGACGCCGGCATTGAGCACACGCCTGCCCAGCAGGTCCTGCAGGTAAGCGGGCCAGGTCTGGTCGTCATCGACCTCGTCGCCCATGGCGAAGGACGAGCCGGTGACGAGCACCGGCGGCGCTCTTGCCACCAGCCCGGCCGCGGACGTGCTGCGGAAGCCATCGGCGTCAATGCGGTAGGCAGGCGACGCGCAATTGGGTGGCAGCGACCAGCCCAGCAGGTCGTCGTGGCGATAGGCGCACGCGCCGCCGCTGTCGATGCTCATTCTTTCCCGCGCGATGTTGGGCCAATGAAGCAGCGCGTCTCTCCCGCCGCGCACGAGGCGGCATGCGGCCTCGAGCAACAGCAGCGAGGCGAGCACTGACATACACACCAGGCCCACGCGGGCGAGAAGCGACGTAGCGATCGGCCGGCCCATGAGCCTCGGTCTCCCCTGGAAAATCCTAGCCTGAAGGGAAACTGACGGGAACCCTTTGTCCGCTGCGCGGACGGCCGGCCTTGCTGCGCAACGGGAGGGAAGCCAAGCTTTCTTCAAACGGGGAAACGCAGCACATGACGAACGACAAAGACCTCTACGACTACATCGTCGTCGGCGCCGGTTCGGCCGGCGCCGTCGTCGCCGCACGCCTGAGCGAAGGCGGTGCCTACCGCGTGCTGCTGCTCGAGGCCGGCACCGAGGGATCAAGCTACTTCTGGTCGCGCGTGCCCGTCGGCGTTTCCAAGATGATCGATCTTCCGGCGGTCAACTGGTGCTTCGCCGCCGACCCCGATGAAGGCTCGGGCGGCCGCCGCATAGAGGTGCCGCGCGGCAAGATGCTGGGCGGCTCGAGCTCGATCAACGGCATGGTCTATATCCGCGGCCAGGCGCAGGACTACGACCACTGGGCGCAGCTCGGCAATCGTGGCTGGAGCTGGCAGGACGTGCTGCCGGTCTTCAAGCGCATGGAGAACTATGATGGCGGCAGCGATGACCTGCGCGGCCGCTCCGGCCCGCTGCGCGTCACCGATACGCCGCGCCACAGGATCCCCCTGCTCGAGAAGATGATCGAGGCGGCGGCGAAGATCGGCTTGCCGTTCAATCCCGACCTCAACGGCGAGACGCAGGAAGGCATCGGCATGTCGCAGGTGACGATCGCCAGGGGTCGGCGCCAAAGCACGGCGTTCTGCTATCTCGATCCGGCGCGCGGCCGGCCCAACCTGACGATTGAATCGGGGGCGCTGGCCGAGACGCTGATCCTGGAAGGCAAGACCTGCGTTGGCGTACGCTACTCCGCGAACGGCCAGAAGAAGGACGCGCGTGCGACGCGCGAGGTCATCATCTGCAGCGGCTCCATCAACTCGCCCAAGCTCCTGGAACTCTCCGGCATCGGCCAGGGACAACGGCTGCGTTCGCTCGGGATCGTGCCGGTGCACGAGTTGAACGGCGTCGGCGAGAACCTCAGGGACCACTATTCACCGCGCGTAAAATTCGCCATCACCGAGCGCAACGCCACCTTCAACGACAATGCCCGTGGCTGGCGCCTGGCGCGCGAGGCGATCAGGTACGCGCTGTGGGGCGAGGGCTTCTTGGCAACGACGTCGGTGCCGATCCGCATGTACTTCCGCACGCGTCCCGGGCTCGAGACGCCCGACGCCACCGTCTCCGTCCTGCCGTTCCTCTACGAGCGTGTCGGACACGAACGCCGCATCGCCAAGCGCCGCGGCATCACCATGAACATCAACGTGCTGCGCTCGGAGAGCACCGGCTCGGTCCACATCAAGTCGGCGGACCCTTCGGAGCCGCCGGCCATTCGCTTCAACTTCCTCTCGGCGAGGGCCGACCGCGAAGGCCTGTTGGCCGCGATCCGCAAGGGCCGAGAGTTGATGGCGACCTCGCCCCTGAAGGAGGTGACCGGCGAGGAGATCGCGCCCGGCGCCCACCTCACGACCGACGACGAGCTGCTGGACTGGGTGCGCCACAACGCCGAGACGACCTATCATCCGGTCGGCACCTGCAAGATGGGCAACGATCCCATGGCCGTCGTCGACAGCGAGCTGCGCGTGCACGGCATCCGCGGCCTGCGCGTCGCCGATGCCTCGATCATGCCGACGCTGACCAGCGGCAACACCAACGCGCCCTGCATCATGATCGGCGAGAAGTGCGCTGAGATGGTGCTGGCGGCTGCGGGCTCGGACGGGCGCCGGGCGGCGGCGTAGGAGGCATGACAAGCGCCGAAACCATCGCGCGGGAGGAGTACCGGCGCGCCCACGTGCCGCTGTACAACGAACAGAAGCTCAAGCTCGGCGTGTTCGGAGCCAACTGCAGCTACGGCGTCAACATCAGCCACGCGCCCACCACCTACAAGGTGACCTGGGAGCACACGTCGGCGATCGTGAAACGCGCCGACGCCATGGGCTTCGAGCTCGCCCTGCCGGTGGCGCGCTGGCGCGGCTTCGGCGGCACCACCGACTTCAACGGCGAATCGTTCGAGACCTACACCTGGGCGGCGGGCCTCGCCCAGGCGACGGAGCGCATCATGGTCGCCGCGACCTCGCATGTACCCACGGTGCATCCCATCGTCGCCGCCAAGCAGGCGACGACCATCGACCACATCTCCAGAGGCCGCTTCTGCCTCAACCTGGTGATGGGCTGGTTCACGCCCGAGATGGAGATGTTCCAGGGCAGCCAGCGCGCCCACGACGACCGCTACCGCTACGGCGCCGAATGGCTCGCCATCGCCAAGCGCCTGTGGGTCGACGAGCAGCCGTTCGACTTCGACTCCGAGCACTTCCACATCAGGCAGGCCCAGGCGCACCCCAAGCCGGTGCAGAAGCCGTGGCCCGTCCTGATCAACGCCGGCCATTCGCCGGCCGCCCGTGCCTTCTCGGCCCGCGAGGTCGATTTCAGCTTCGTGGGCTTCGACAGCGTCGAACAGGTGAGGACCGTGGCGGCCGAGGTCCGCGCGCTCGCCCGCACCGACTACGATCGCGACATCGGCATCTGCACCTCGGCGCTGGTGGTCTGCCGCGAGACCGAGGCTGAGGCGCGCCGGGTCTATCGCAGCATCATCGAGCACGGCGACCGCGTCGCCGCCGACAACCTCATGAAGGTGCTGGGCATCGAAAGCCAGTCGTTCAACGATCGCATCGCCAGGTACCGCGAGCGCGTCGTCGCCGGCTGGGGCACCAACCCGATCATCGGCACACCCGAGCAGGTGACGGCCCAGCTCGCCGAGGTCTCGGCGGCAGGTGTCGACGGCGTGGTGTTCGGCTTCCTCGACTACAACGAGGAGCTCAAATACTTCGACAGCGCGGTGATGCCGCTGCTGCGCCAGGCCGGGTTGCGCAAGTAGGAGCAACGATGAAGCGCAGGACGATTCTCCAGGCCGCCGGTGCGGCCGCGCTGATGACCGCGACCGACGCCAAGGCGCAAGGCTGGCCGAACCGGCCGATCACTCTCTTCGTACCGTTCGCGGCCGGCGGTCCGTCGGACATGTTCGGCCGTATCCTGGCGCGCGGCATGTCGGCGACCCTCGGCCTGCAGATCGTGGTCGACAACAAGGGCGGCATGGGCGGCGTGGTCGGCGTCGCCGCCACCGCCAAGGCCGCACCCGACGGCTACACGATCGGCATGAACGCCACGGGTCCGACGGCGATCGCGCCGTTCATGGTCCCCAACATGCCGTTCGAGGACAAGGACATCGCGCTGCTGACGCCGATCGCGCTGGTGCAGATGATCGTCGCCACCTCGTCGCGCCTGCCGGTTGCTTCGGTCCCCGAGTTGGTCGCCTATGCCAAGGCCAATCCCGGCAAGGTGAACTACGGCTCGTCCGGCCCCGGCGGCATCAGCCATCTGGCGGCCGAGCTGTTCAAGAGTGCCGCCGGCATCGACATCGTGCACGTGCCCTATCGCGGCGCGGCGCCGGCGGTGCAGGACCTGCTGGCCGGGCAGGTGCAGATGGTGGTGCTCGACGTCTCGGTGCTGCTGCCGCACATCCGGTCGGGCGCCGTCAAGGCGTTGGCGGCGACCAGCAAGACCCGCTCGGCCCTGCTGCCCGACGTGCCGACCACCGCCGAGGTCGGCCTGCCCACGGTTCTCTCCGACAACTGGTACGGGCTGTGCGCGCCTGCCGCCGTGCCGAAGGACATGCTGGACCGCATCCATGCCGCCGCCGTCGGCGTGCTGAACAACAAGGAGGCCACCGAGCCCATGCTGGCGCAGGGCGCGGTGATCCGGCCGATGACGCCGGCCGAGTTCACTGACTTCGTCCGTCAGGAGCGCGAGAAGTGGGGCCCCGTGGTCAAGGCCAGCGGCGCCAGGATGGAATGACGCGTGCGCTCAGCGCCCGCCGGCGTTGCGGCG
>JADHLS010000491.1 GCA_016780605.1 Reyranella sp. | reverse complement strand
CGTCACGCTCTTGGCCAGGTTGCGTGGCTGGTCGACGTCAGTGCCCTTGGCGACCGCTGTATGATAGGCTAGCAGCTGGACCGGCACGGTGTAGAGGATCGGCGCCACCATCGGATCGACCTTGGGCAGGGTGACGGCGGCCGCGGCCTGGCTGCCCAGCCGGGCGACGCCGGCCGAATCGCTCAACAATACCAGCTTGCCGCCGCGCGCCTTCACCTGCTCGAAGTTCGACGCGATCTTGTCGAAGATGGCGTCGGTCGGCGCCACGACGACGACCGGCACGGCCTCGTCGATCAGCGCGATCGGCCCGTGCTTCATTTCGCCGCCGGCATAGCCCTCGGCATGGATGTAGGAGATCTCCTTCAGCTTCAGCGCGCCCTCGAGCGCGATCGGGAAGGAAAGACCGCGGCCAATGTAGAGAACGTCGCGCGCCTCGGCGAGGATGTTCTCGGCAATGCGCTTGTACTCGCCCTCCCGATTCAGGGCCGCATTGATGAGCGCCGGCAGCTCGATCAGCGCATTGGCGAGCCGCGCCTCGTCCGCGGCTGACAGCACGCCGCGCGCGCGCCCGGCATCGATCGCGGCCGTCAGCAGCACGGTGAGCTGCGTGGTGAAGGCCTTGGTCGAGGCGACGCCAATTTCCGGCCCGGCCAGCGTCGGCAGAACGACGTCCGATTCGCGGGCGATGGCGCTTTCCGGAACGTTCACCACCGACAGGATGGTCTGCTTCTGCGTCTTGGCGTAGCGCAGTGCCTCCAGCGTATCGATCGTCTCGCCGGACTGGGAGATCGCGATGCACACACCGCCTTCCGGCAGAGGCGGCTCGCGATAGCGGAACTCGGAGGCGACCTCGACCTCGACCGGCAGGCGCGCCAGCTTCTCGAACCAGTACTTGGCCACCATGCCGGCAAAGCAGGCCGTACCGCAGGCGGTGATGGTGAGCCGCGAGACCTTGTTCCAGTCGAACGGCAGCGCCGGCAGGCTGACCGAGCGTGTGGCCGGATCGAGATAGGTCTGCAGCGTGTCGCCGACCACCGCGGGCTGCTCGTAGATCTCCTTGACCATGAAGTGGCGATGGTTGCCCTTGCCCATCATGGCGCCGGAGATGCCGCTCTGCTTGATCTCGCGCTTGACCTCCTTCTGACCCTGGAAGATGCGGGCGCCCTCAGCGTTGATGACGACCCAATCGTTGTCCTCCAGGTAGGTCACGCGCTTGGTGAAAGGTGCCAGCGCCAGAGCGTCGGTGCCGAGATACATTTCGCCCTCGCCGTAGCCGACCGCGAGAGAGCTGCCGCGGCGGGCGCCGATCAGCAGGTCGTAACGGCCGCTGAACAGCGCGACCAGCGCAAAGGCGCCGCGCAAGCGGTCCATCGCCTTGGCCGTCGCCTGCTCGGGGGAGAGCTGATTCTCGAGATGGTGCGTGAGAAGCTGCGCCACAACCTCGGTGTCGGTGTCGCTCTCGAAGCGGCGGCCTTCAGCCACAAGCTCGTCCTTGAGCTCCTGAAAGTTCTCGATGATGCCGTTGTGCACCACCGCCACGCGGCTGGTCGCGATGGGATGGGCGTTGCGCTCGCTGGGCTTGCCGTGCGTCGCCCAACGGGTGTGGCCGATGCCGATCGTGCCCGGCAAGGGCTCGGCGCCGAGCCGCGCCTCGAGATTCACCAGCTTGCCCTCGGCACGGCGGCGCTCGATGTGGCCGTTGACCAGGGTCGCGACGCCCGCGGAGTCGTAGCCGCGGTATTCGAGGCGCTTCAGCGCGTCGACCAGCAAAGGTGTGACTGGAACCTTGCCGATGATTCCAATGATGCCGCACATGGAAGGGTCGTCCGAAGAGGGGGAGGCTCAGGATTTCTTGGCGCGCTTGGCTGCCGCGGCGCGCGCCTTCAGTTTGGCACGAAGCGCTGCCGCCCGCCCCTTCTTTGTGACCTGGCGGGCCCGCCCAAAGGCGATGGCCCCGGCCGGCACGTCGTCGGTGATGACGCTGCCGGCCGTGATGTTGGCGCCGGCCCCGACGCGGACTGGCGCGATCAGGGAGCTGTTGGAGCCGACGAAGGCGTCGGCGCCGATCACCGTGCGCCACTTGCCGTAGCCGTCGTAGTTCACGGCGATGGTGCCGGCGCCGATGTTGCTTGCCGCGCCGATGTCGGAATCCCCCAGATAGGCCAGATGGTTGGCCTTGGCGCCACGGCCCATGCGGGTGGCCTTGAGCTCGACGAAGTTCCCGATATGGACCCGGTCGGCAACGTCCGAACCCGGCCGGATGCGGGCAAACGGCCCGATGATGGCATCCCGGCCGATGCGCACGCCCTCGATATCGCAGAAGGCTTTGATCTCGGTGCCGGCGCCCACGCTGACACCGGTGCCGAAGCGCACGTTGGGGCCGATGGTGACGTCGGCGGCGAACTTCGTGTCGGCCGCCAACCAGACAGTGTCTGGATCGGCCATGCCGACGCCCGCTTCGAGGGCAGCAGCGCGCAGGCGCTGCTGCATGACCTTCTCCGCCACCGCGAGCTCGGCGCGCGAATTGATGCCCTGGAATTCGGCCTCGTCGCCCTCGACGGCGATGGCGGCATGACCGGCAGCGCGCGCAATGGCGGCGGCATCGGTCAGGTAGAACTCTTTCTTGACGTTGTTGTTCCTGATCGCGCCCAGCAGCGAGGCGATCAAGGCGCCATCCAGGCACATGACGCCGGAATTGCAGAAGTCGACCGCCTTCTCCGCCTCGTCGGCGTCGCGGCTCTCGACGATCTTGTCCAGCATGCCGCCGTTTGTGATCAGCCGGCCGTAGGGCGTGGGATCGTGCGCGACGAAGCCCAGCACGCCAACCGCGGCCTTGGCCTTGCGGCACTCGTCGATCAGACGTTGCAACGTGGCGGTGGTGAGCAGAGGCGCGTCGGCATAGACCACCAGCACCGGTCCGCGATGGCCCTTCAGCGCCCCCAGCGCCGCCTTGGCGGCGTGCCCCGTGCCCAGCGCCTGGCGCTGGACGACCGTGGGATGAGGGGCGAAGGCGGCGGCCACATCCTTGGCGCCCGGCGACACCACGCCCACGATCCGGGCGGGCTTCAGCCGGCGCACATTCTCCAGCACGTGACGGACCATCGGCCAACCGGCCAGCGGATGCAGGACCTTGGGCAGGGCCGATTTCATGCGCGTGCCGGCACCGGCGGCCAGCACCACCACGGCGACGGGCGGTTTCATGTCCGTCCGATGCCATGGGGCTGGCGGTCCCGCAAGGCGGATGTGTTAAAGAGATTGCATGCACCCCAATGCCGACCATCTGATCGCCACCCGCTTCGACACCGTGATCTACGACCTCGACGGCACCCTGATCGACAGCGCCCGCGACATGGCGGTGGCGGTAAGCCGCGTGCTCGCCGACCACGGCCTGCCGTCGGTCACCGACGACGACGTCCGGCTGTTCATGGGCGAGGGCAGCAAGGTCACGATGAAGCGCGCCTTCGCCAAGGGCGGCCGCACGCTGGACGATGCCGAGGCGAGCGCCGTCACCCGGGAGTTCGTGCGCTACTACGAGGCCGATCCGGTGAGCCACACGACGGCCTTCGACGGTGTCGCCGAGGTGGTCGCCCGCTTCGACCGCATGGGCCTGAAGCAGGGCGTCTGCACCAACAAGTTCGAGACCCCCTCGCGCATCATCCTGAGGCACCTGAAGCTGATGCCGCCGATCACCGACGTGGCGGGCGCCGACACCTTCACCGTGCGCAAGCCCGACCCCGGCCATATCCTGCAGCTGATCGACAAGATGGGCGGCCATCGCGACCGCGCGGTGATGATCGGCGATTCGATCCACGACGTCGAAGCCGCGCACGCGGCGGGCCTGCCCGCGGTGCTGGTGAGCTGGGGCTATACCGCGAGGCCCGCCAGCGAATTGGGCGCCGAGGCGGTGATCAAGCGCTTCGGCGCCCTGCCGGACGCCCTGTCGGACATCGCCGCGGCGCCCTGACCGGTCGCATACGGCCCGGTTGACGCCCCGCCCAGCAGGCCCTATACGCGCCCCTTCCGGGCGCTTAGCTCAGCGGGAGAGCACACCCTTCACACGGGTGGGGTCGTAGGTTCAATCCCTACAGCGCCCACCATTTCCCCAGGTGATTGCCAGATTTGCGGCCTAGCCGCCCCCCAATCCCTTGTTGGCGAGGCCCAGCCGGTCGTGGTCGCTTGCCCTTGCCGCGCCGACCAGTTCGGGCCGCAGAACGTAGAGCTCGCGCGCATCGACCTTCTCGAGCTTGCGGGCGGGCAGCGTGATGGGATAGCGCGTTTCCTCCGCGTGGTCGCGCAAGAGCTTCTGCACGTCGTACTGGCTGCCGAACTTCCACAGGCTCCTCAGGAAGTTTGTCTGGCCGCGCATCAGGTGGCCGGCGACGATCGAGCCGGCGCCGACGACCGCTTGCCAACCCTTGTGCTTCTTGAAGAGGATCTGCTGGGTCTCGACCAGCTCGGCGTAGAACTTCTCCAGCGGCAGGCGTGTCGGCACCACGGCGTGCTGCACGTCGAACAGCTTGTAGTTGCGCGTGGCGAGGCTTCGGGCATCGGTGGTCCAGGTCTCGGTGCCGGGATAGGGCGTGTTGACCGTCACGTGCACGATCTCGGGCACCGACATGGCCCATTCGCGCACCACGGCGAAGCGGGCCTCGTCCCATGAAGGATCGGCGATGATGTTCACCGCCACGATCAGCCCCAGCGAGCGGGCATACTCCATCGCCTCGAAGCTCTTGCCGAGGCTGACGCGCTTGCGGTGCGCCCTGAGCCCCTCCTCGTCGATCGCCTCGACGCCCAGGAACATGTAGGTCAAGCCGAGCTTGCGCCAGCGCGCGAACAGCTCCTTGTTCTTCAGCAGCACGTCGCAGCGGGTCTCGAGGTAGTACTCCTTGCGGATGCCGCGCTTCTCGACCTCGTCGGCGACAGCGTGACCGTGCTCGGCATGGACGAAGGCCACGTCGTCGACGATGAACACACCCGATTCGCGCACCCGCGCCAGGTCTTCGCCGATCGCTTCGGGGCTCACCTTGCGGTAGCTGCGGCCATAGAAGGTCCAGGCGCTGCAGAAGGTGCAGTTCCACGGGCAGCCGCGCGAGAACTCGACCGAGGCGCAGGGATCGAGCACGCCGATGAAGTACTTGTTGCGCTTA
>JADHLS010000490.1 GCA_016780605.1 Reyranella sp. | reverse complement strand
ACGTGCGCAACACGCCCGGGCGGTCAATGTTCGTCCGGCTCAGCGGACCGGACTCCGGTCGCGGCGCTGCCGGGCATTGGACCGACGCCGCCTCGGCCGAACATGGCGATCTCCTCGACATCATCCGTGAGAGCTGCGGTTTCGTCGAGTTCCGCGATGTCGTCGACGAGGCACGACGCTTTCTGAGTCTGCCGCGCGCCGAACCGTTCCCAACCGCAAAGCCCGTTCTCACACCCGTTCCGGCCGGATCTCCGGAAGCGGCGCGTCGGCTCTTCGCCATGTCGCAGCCGATCCGCCGGACGCTCGTGGAGACCTATTTGTTCAATCGCGGCATCGAGGCTATCCACCATGCGGACGCGCTGCGGTTTCATCCGCGCTGCTACTATCGCGAGGACGACGGCTCACCGACTGAGACCTGGCCGGCGATGATCGCCGCCGTGACCGATCTTTCCGGCGCTATCACCGGCGCGCATCGCACCTGGCTTGCGCCGGGCGGCTTCGGCAAGGCGCCGGTCTCCACGCCCAGGCGAGCAATGGGCGGCCTCCTAGGCCATGCCGTCCGCTTCGGCGCGGCCGACGATGTCCTCGCTGTCGGCGAAGGAATCGAGACGATGCTGTCGCTGCGCTACGCGCTGCCTGTCATGCCGATGGCCGCCGCGCTCTCGGCCAATCACCTCGCCGCGCTTCTGCTCCCGCCGACGCTGCGACGGCTCTACATCGCCCGCGACGCCGACGCCGCAGGTGACATGGCGTTTGCGACGCTGACCGACCGCGCCGAAGCGGCGGGCATCGAGGCGCTCGCCCTGTCTCCGGAGAGGGACGATTTCAACGAGGACCTCCGTGCACTCGGCGTCGATGCAGTGCAGGCAGCGCTGCGCATCCAGCTCGCGCCGCAGGATGTCGTTCGCTTCGCATGCCAGGGGAAGATCCGGACGGAGTGACAGATGGGAGGCCGGACCGTCCTTCTCACTCACAAGGATTTCAGGAAGGCCATGAGGTCCTTGTCCTCCTTCCACGAGCGCACCGGCTGCGGCTGACCCACCTCGCAAAGGGCGACCGCGCTCACCTTTGTCGTGAGGTCGATCTCGGCATAGATGTTGGTGGTGCTTATCGAGACATGGCCGAGCCAGGCGCGCACCGTGTTGATGTCCACGCCGGCGAGCACGAGATGGCAGGCCGTCGTGTGCCGGATCACGTGCGGAGTTATCGTCCTGCCGGCCAGGTCCTGCACCCGGGCCGCGCAGCGCTCGACGAGCCGATACACCCCGAAGCGTGTAAACGGCCCTCCGAGCCTGCTGACGAACACGGCATGATCGGCGGCGCGACCGCTGATCTCCCCGGCAAGGGCGCGTTCGGTTTCCGGCCACAACGGGCATTGCCGCAGCCTGCCGCCCTTTCCGTGCAAGGTCGCCAGATCATGGCCGCCGTTGCCGCTCCTGATCTGCAAGTCGCGCACCTTCAGCTGGATCGCCTCGGACACCCGTGCGCCGGTGTTGTAGAGGAAGAGCAGGAGCGCATATTCGCGACGGCCGCGCTCTGTCTTCCGATTGGGGACGCCCAAGATGGCTTCCATTTCCGGCCTGGTCAGCCACCCGACCGGCTCGGTCATGGACTTCTTCGACGCGATCGCCCGGATGTGACCACACCATTCGACCTGGGCCGGATCGCGGCTGCCGACGAAGCGGGCGAACGCCCGGATGGCGGCGAGCCGCTGATTGCGGGTGCGGGCGGAGCAGCCTCGCTCTTCCTCGAGGTGCGCAAGGAACTGCAGCATTCGCCCAGACGTCAGATCGGCGACCGCCAGGCGGTCCACGGGCTTGCGCACTTTGCCGCTGATGAACGGGAGCAGCAGGCTGAAGGTGTCGCGATAGCTCGTGCGGGTGTTCCGGGCCAAGTTGCGCTCGGTCACGATGTGTTCGGTGAGGAAGCGTCGAAGCCACGGGCCGAGGGTTACAAGCTCACGCATCGCCGCCTCCTTCCGCATAGCGCGCGAAGCGCAGCGACGCCTGGTGCAGAAGCTCGGGCGTCATCGTCAGATAGACCTTCGTGCCTTCGAGATCGGCATGGCCGAGATAGGTGGCGAGCAGCGGCAACCGCCGCTGCACATCGGCGCCCTCGCGATACCAGGCGGTCAGGCTGTGGACCGCGAAGCTATGCCGGAGATCATGGAGGCGTGGGATTCGTCTCCCGCCTCCCGTGCGATGGACGCCGGTGATGCGCCGCAAGCTATCGAACGCCGCTTGAACGGTGCTGCTGGCCAGCCGCGATCCGTCGCGGTTGGCGAGAAGAAAGGCTTCCCGATCTTGCGCACGACCGTCATGTCGACGCTGAGCCACATAGGCCACCAGCGCCTTGGCGAGCTGCGGACCAATCGGCACCAGCCGGTCCTTGAAGAACTTCGTGCCGCGCACCGATAGGACGGCTTCCTTCAGGTCGACGTCCGCCAACGTCAGGCGCGTCGCTTCGCTGAAGCGCAACCCGGCTCCATACAAGAGAAGGAGCAAGGTCCGGAACGTCACGGCGTCCAACTGAACCGCGCCGCGTCGGCTCATCTCCACGGTCGCGGGATCGAAGAGACGCCGCAGCTCGTCGCGCGAGTAGATGTAGGGCGGGGCGCGGACCGGCGATCTCGGCTCGTTGTCAGGGAGCGGCGACCGGCTCGCATGCCCGCGGCTGATCGCATAGCGCCAGAACCCGGCAAGAACGTAATACTTGTTCTGGCGGTCCCGGGTCAGCGGCCCCTTGCCGGCCAGAAAGGCCAGGACCTGTGCCGTAGCGGCCGCGTCGCAGGCAGCATCTCCGTCGGCGTATTCGAGGAAGCGACGCAGCAGGTTCGCCCCGGTTGAGAACCTCGCGCCGTGGGCCCGACGCCAGAGGATATAGTGCTCGATGGCCTCGCGCAGCATCATGCCAGCCCCTCCAGATCGAGGGCCGCGACCTCGCGGAGCGCGGTGAGATTGACCTTGGCGTAGATCGCGGTGGCAGACGGATCGCGGTGCCCAAGAAAGTCCCCGATTACCTTCATCGACATGCCCTGATCCAGAAGATGCTGGGCCGCCGCATGCCGCAGCGCGTGCGGACCGCGCCGCCCGTCGACGACGCCGATCGCCGCCAGGCGATCACGAACGATCTTGTCCAGCGTCCTCCTTGTGAGCGGCCGTATGGGCGCGCGCGACGTGAAGAAGAGGCTGCGCCCGAAGCCGGAGGGCCGTGCTTCACGGATGTACCGGAGGACGGCGTGCCCGACCCCCGGCGACAGCGGCCAGTGATGCGTTCGGCCCGGCTTTGGGCAGCGGACACGGAGCGTCTCGCCTTCCCAGTTCAGGTCGTCCAACCGGAGGCCGCCAACCTCTCCGACCCTCAGCCCGTAGGCGATGAACAGCATCAGGATTGCCCGGTCGCGCTTGTCGACAGCACGAACGCCCTCGACGGACGCGAGCAGGCGCACGACATCCTCGCGCCTCACGCCCTTGGGGACGGTCTCGTCCGCCATGAAGCGGGGCGGCATGATACCCGCGGCCAGCCCGGAAGAGGACCAACCGCGGGCTTCGGCGAACAAGAAGAACGCCTTCAGGCGCTGCGCGTAATCGTGCAGGGTCCGGCGAGTCCAAGCTCCCCGCGTGTGCTCGGCGGCGACCGCATCGTCGATGTGGTGCATCCGCACGGCGCTCAGCGCGACATCGCTCCCGACTAACCAGGAGAAGAAGCGATCGGCGGCCGCGCAGTAGCTTTGAACCGTCTCGTCGGACAAGCCGCGCTCGTCGCGCAGCCATTTCTCGAAGGTCGCAACCTCGGCGCAATGGGAATGGCTTGGTTTCCCGCGCTCATCGAGCCAGAGCAAAAAGCGAAGCCATCCGATCCCGTGATTGACGAACCGTTTGCGCGCCTTGGGAGATGCCGCTCGAATGCATCTCCGTCCTTTCGGCCGCGACCAGGTCGCCGCGGCAGCCTCGATCTGGTCGACACTGACCCTGGCGCCTTCTTCCAGGTTCAGAAGGCCCATCAAGCTCACTTGATCGTTGGCGCATTTTCGCAAAGTCGGTCGTCTGGCACCACTCTCCTTGAGATGAACGAGATATCGTTCGCGCTCGTCGACAAGTGGCGCTGCTCGATACTTGTCGGCGGTTCGGGGAAAGAAGATTTCTTCGAACATGCTTTTGCCTCCGTGTAGGTGGAGGCCCAAGCTTCCGCACCGGGCGCCGTGATCAAGTTATGTTGCGTTTGGAAGCGGCTCAATCATCTGGAACAAAGCATCCGTCCTGCGGCGTGAGCTGGATGCGCAGCGCCGCCCGAAGAGCACCGAGGCCGAAGGTGCGGAGATCCGCGTTGAAGTCCCCTGCCTGTGGCGACAGGGCAAGCGTTTCAATTCCCGCTGCTTCAGCGCGTTTGGTCAGTGCCGCGAGCGCCATGTCACCCGCCGCATCAGCATCGCGGGCAATGTAGAGCCGTAGCAGCATCGGCGGCAGCAGAAGCGCGGCGAGGTGGGTGGCCGACAGCGCCGCTGCCATCGCCATGGCAGGCAGTGCACAGCGCAGCGACAGCATCGTCTCGATGCCTTCGCCGACGGCCATTACCTCGCATGGCACGCCGAAGCGCACCGCGTGGCCAAGCAGGTCGCCCATGGCGCGTCGTGGCGTGCAGATCGGCGCCTTGCCCGAACCGTCCGGGGCAAGCCAGGTGCGGTGGGCGCCGGTCTGCCGTCCGGCCAAGTCGGTGACGCACGCGATCATCGCGGGCCAGATCTCGGTGGCTGAGTGCTCGTCGGGCCGGTAGTAGCATCGTGGATGGAAGCGTAACGCGGTGGCGTCGGAGAGCGACGTTATCGACCGTCCTCCAAGGTAGGCCTCCGCAAGAGTGCCGCCGATCGGCTGCGACATGGCGAAGAGCCGACGCGCTGCTTCGGGCGAACCAACCGCCCGCGTCCTGCCAGCCGGCGTCCTTGTCTTCTCCGGTTCGGGACGCGGCAGCGACAGGAACCGACGTGCTTCCTCTGCAACGTCCTTGAACCCGAGAAGGCCGCAGCTCTCACGGATGATGTCGAGGAGATCGCCATGTTCGGCCGAGGCGGCGTCGGTCCAATGCCCGGCAGCGCCGCGACCGGAGTCCGGTCCGCTGAGCCGGACGAACATTGACCGCCCGGGCGTGTTGCGCACGT
>JADHLS010000489.1 GCA_016780605.1 Reyranella sp. | reverse complement strand
GTCGCCCGTATCGGCCACGACCAGGTCGAGGATTACGCCAAGCGTCGAGGGTGCACCATCGAGCAGGCCGAGAAGTGGCTGAGGCCGAACATCGGGTATTAATAGACCTCATGTTCTTCCGGACCGCGAGCCTCCGGCTCGCTCATGAGCTTGTGCGAGCCGGAGGCTCGCGGTCCGGAAGATGCTGAACTACGCCCTTGTCCTTGCCGTCGGCTTCGTCGCCGGCACGGTGAGCGGCATCGTCGGCACCGGCGCCACCGTCATCCTTCTGCCGGTGCTGGTGATCGTCTTCGGGCCGCGCGAGGCGGTGCCGATCATGGCGATCGTCGCCCTGATGTCGAACTTCGCCAAGATCACCTCGTGGTGGCGCGAGATCGACTGGCGGGCCGTCGCCGCCTATGCCTTGGGCGGCGTGCCGGCAGCCGCGCTGGGCGCGCGCACGCTGCTCGTCCTGCCCGAGCATACGGTCGAACTGGCGCTCGGCCTCTTCTTCCTGGCCTTGGTGCCGGGGCGTCGCTGGCTCGCCTCGCGCAACCTCACGATCGGTTTCGGCGGCCTGGTGGCCGCCGGCGCCATCATCGGCTTCCTCACCGGCATCGTGGTCTCGACCGGACCGCTCAGCGTGCCGACCTTCGCCGCGTATGGCCTCGTCAAGGGCGCCTTCATCGCCACCGAGGCCGCAGGTTCGCTCACCCTCTACATCAGCAAGGCGCTGACCTTCCGCCAGTTCGGCGCGCTCCCCACCGACATCGTCATCAAGGGCCTGATCTCGGGCTCCTCGGTCATGGCCGGGACCTACACGGCCCGGCTAGTCGTCGAGCGGATCAGCGTGACCACCTTCCAGTACATGCTGGACATCGTGATGGTGATCTCGGGACTTGCCCTGTTGTGGCAGGCGCTGCGCTGACCCCGAACAACTAGCGCTTGAATGGCGTCAGGTTCTGCCATACTCGGGCGGCGTAAGGAGATACCCATGAAAACCATCGTCAAGGCCGCCGTCGCGGTCACTCTCGCGGCGTCCGTGGCCGGCTGCATGATGAGCCAGTCATCGCCGCAACAGCTCAATGCCACGAACGCCAACTCCCGCATCTACATCGGCTCGCTGAGCTGCAGCGTCGGCGGCAGCACGGGCTACGTCCTGGGCTCGCAGAAGAGCCTCGATTGCGTGTTCCTCAACAAGGAAGGCAGCGAGAGCGCCCAGTACAGCGGCACGATCGACAAGGTCGGCATCGACATCGGCTACACCCGGGCGGTCCACACGATCTGGCGCGTCTACTCCCTGGGCTCGATGCGCGGGGTGAACGATCTCAGCGGCACCTATGTCGGCGAGCAGGGCACGGTGGCGGCCGGCGGCCAGCAGGCCGGCGGCAACTGGATCTATGGCGGCCCCAACGCCGAGATCGGCATGGTAGCGTCGGGCATTACCAAGGATGCAGGCTACAACCTCGCGACCGGCGTCGCCGCCATGACCATCAAGCTCAGGCCGTAAAAGATACGATCACGCCGCCGCCGGTTGCAGCGCGCAGCCGGCGACGGTGATGCGATGCATCAGCCGGCGCTCGCCCTGATAGTCGTTGGCGGCGTAGTGCCAAGTCGCGCGATTGTCCCAGAACGCGATCGACCCCTCGCGCCAGCGGAAGCGACAGGTGAATTCCGGCCGCGAGGCGTGGCGGTAGAGGTATCCCAGCAACGGCCGGCTGTCCTCGGCCGACCAGCCGTCGAAGCGCAGGGTGAAGGCCGCGTTGACGTAGAGCGCCTTGCGGCCGCTCAAGGGATGGCGGATCACCACCGGGTGGACGACGTCCTCGCCCACGAGGTGCTGGTTGCCGTAGCGGCCGGCGCCTTCGGGGTTGGCCGCGTTGACGCCCTTGGCGCCGAAGACGTGCGCCGAGCCGTGGACAGCCTTCATGCCCTCAAGCGTGCGCTGCAGGCCGGGCGATAGCGTCTCGAAGGCGCGATACATGTTGGCGAACAGCGTGTCGCCGCCCTCCTCCGGCAATTCGCGCGCCAGCAGGATCGAGCCCATGGCCGGCTCCGGATCGTAGCTGTGGTCGGTGTGCCAGCCGCCGCCGATATTGGTCTTCTGTTCGGGCTCCTTCCGCACCTCGGCGATCTCGGGATAGCCCGGCACCGCCTTGAAGAAGCGGTTGACGTCGATCGGCGCCCAGCGCCGCGCGAACTCGATGTGCTGCTCAGGCGTAAGCTTCTGGTCACGGAAGAAGATGACGCCGTGCTCGACGAAGGCCGCCTGCACCTCATCCCACTGGCGATTGCTCATCGCCTTGAGATCGACGCCCAGGACCTCGGCGCCGCAGCCACCCGTGAGCTTCTTAACCTGGACCGATTCATAGGCCATGACATTCCTCCGGATCGAGCATCAGCGAGCCTGCACTCCAAGAAGCAGCAAGGCAATGGACAAGGTTGCGACGCTGGCTGCCGTCGAAATGACGACGGCATTGGTCGCGAGCCCGACGCCGGTGCGGTAGAGCTGCGCCACCAGATAGACGTTGGCGCCGGCAGGCATCGCCGCGTTCAGGGTCGCCACGGTGAGCCACAGCGGGTCGAGCGTGAACAGGTAACGGCCGGACGCCCACACCAGCATCGGCATGGCGATGAGCTTGACGAGGCTCACGACCACCGCTGGCTGCCAATGATCCTTGACGCCGACATGGGCGAGCGAGGCGCCGGCCATGATCAGTCCGCAGGGTGGCGCCGCGAGCGCCAGCGCCTGCAGCACGCGGTCGACCACCACCGGCGTGGCCAGCCCCGGGATCAAGGCCGTCACCTCGGCCCAGGCAAGACCTGCGAAGATGGATGGGATCACCGGATGCTTCATCATCATGATCGCCGCACCGCCCAGCTTGGCGAGGAGACGGCCGCGGCTCGTCCCGCCGCCCGCCCCGATCTCCAGCAGGAAGGATGACAGGGTGAGCATGACCAGCGAGTTGACGCTGATGATCATCAGCAGCGGCACCAGCCCCGCCTCGCCGAAGGCATAGCTGATGAACGGGATGCCGATCCCGACGCCGTTGGAGAAGGTGCCGGAGAGCGCGAACACGGTCTGGTCGCCGAGCTTCATGCCGAGCATGCGGCCAAGCGGCATCAGCAGGAAATAGAGCAGCAGCCCGGTGCCGAAGAAGACGACGATGATGTCGAGCTCGAGCACCTCCAGGCGAACCTTGGCCATCGAGCGGAAGAGCAGCGCGGGAAACAGCGCGTAGAAGGTGACGTTGGTGAGCCCGCGCAGTCCCTCGGGCGTCAGCAGCCAGCGACCCAGCGCCCAGCCGACCGCGACCGTGCCGAACACCGGCACGATGATGTCGACGATGGCACTCATTGTCTTCCGGACCGCGAGCCTCCGGCTCGCTCACGATCATGATGCGGGCCGGAGGCCCGCGGTCCGGAAGAGTATGAAGCTCCGATCACGCCGCCATGGCGAGGTTGCTGTAGCGCGTCAGGTGATGCTGCTGGTTGCCGAACATCAGGTCGATCATGGTCAACCGCTTGAAGTAGTGGCTGACCGAAAGCTCGTCGGTGACGCCCATGCCGCCGTGCATCTGCACCGCGCTCTGGCCACAGAACTTGCCCGACTTGCCGATCTGGACCTTGGCGCCGGACGCCGCCTTGCGGCGCACGACCGGATCCTTGTCGTCGATCTTGAGCGTCGCCATCAGCGTCATCGAACGCGCTTCCTGGGCGTTGGTGAAGCAGTCGACCATGCGATGCTGCAGCACCTGGAACTTGCCGATCGGCACGCCGAACTGCTTGCGCGTCTTGATGTATTCCAAGGTCGCCGCGTTGATCGCGTCCATGCAGCCGGTGGCCTCGGCACAGAGCGCCACGATGGCGTGATCGACCACGTCCTCGACCACCCCGAAGGCGTCATCGACCTTGCCCAGCACGGCGTCGGCGCCGACCGCGACCTTGTCGAAGGTGAGCTCCGAGGCGCGCAGCGCGTCCTGTGTGGGATAGTCGCGACGGGTGATGCCCTTGGCCTTGGCGTCGACGAGGAAGAGCGTCAGTCCCTTCTCCTCGCGCGCGCCGCCGGAAGTGCGGGCCAGCACGATGATGTGGTCGGCGGACGGCGCGTTGTAGACCACGCCCTTGTGGCCCGAGAGCGACCAGCCACTGCCTTCCTTGGTGGCCTTCAGCGAAACATCGGCGAGATTGTAGCGCGACTGGCGCTCCAGCCAGGCGAAGGCGAACTGCTTCTTGCCCTCGATCATCGGCGGCAGCAGCGCCTCCTTCTGCGCCTTGCTGCCGGCCTTGGCGATCAAGCCGCCACCCAGCACGACGGTCGGCAGGAAGGGCTCCAGCACCAGGCCTTTGCCGAACTGCTCCATGACGACCATGGTCTCGACCGGGCCGCCGCCGTAGCCGCCATCCTCCTCCGAGAACGACATGCCGAGCCAGCCGAGCTCGGCCATCTGCGCCCAGTTCTCCGGCAGCCAGCCCTTCTCGGTAGCGGCGATCTTGCGCCGGTTCTCGAAGGCATACTTGTCGCGAACGAAGCGCTCGGCCGCGTCCTGCAGCTGCCTCTGTTCGTCGGAAAGGGACAGGTCCATTTGATCTTCCTCCAATTCAAGTCCCTCTCCCCCGCTAAGGGGAGAGGAGCCTCAACTTCGATGGTCGTTATAGCCCCAAGACCATCTTGGACACGATGTTCTTCTGAATCTCGTTGCTGCCGCCGTAGATGCTGGTCTTGCGCATGTTGAAATAGCGCGGCGCGGCCGGCGGCGCATGGTCGGGTCCAACCGGCGTCTCGTTCGTATCCTGAAACAGCATGCCCGGCTGATAGGGGGCGGCATACTCGCCCACCGCCTCCATGGTGAGCTCGGCGATGCGCTGCTGGATCTCCGAACCACGGATCTTGAGGGTCGAGACCTCGGGCCCGGGCGCGCCGCCCAGCGCCATGGTCGAGAGCGCGCGCAGCTCGCTCATCTCCAGCGCCTGGACCTGCAGGTCGAGATCGGCGATCTGCGCGGTGAAGGCCGGATCGTCGGCCAATGCGCCGCCATTCATCGGCTCGCTACGGGCGATGTCCTTCAGCGAGCGCACGCCGCGCTTCGACGACGGCACCTCGGCGATGCCGAGGCGCTCGTTGGCCAGCAGGAACTTGGCGCAGGTCCAGCCCTCGCCTTCCTTGCCGATGCGGTTGG
>JADHLS010000488.1 GCA_016780605.1 Reyranella sp. | reverse complement strand
TGCCCTCGAGCGTCACCGAGGCGCGGTTCTTGGCGTAGACCACCGAGACTTCCTTGCGGCCATCGCACAGATAGGCGATGCCGGTCGGCGTCGGATCGTCGGGCGCCGGGCGCGGAATGAAGGTCGTCTGCGGCAGCTGCTGCCGGGGGCCGCAACCGACAAAAACCAACATCACCGCAATCGACAGCCGCTTCATCGTGCGCTTTCCTCCCGGTGCCACTATAGCGACGGAAGGGGATGGGATGCCACACGTGAAGCTCCGGGACGGCGCCGAGCTCTACTACGACAAGCGCGGCAACGGTCCGCCGCTGTTCCTGGTCCCCGGTCTCGGCGGCGATGGCCGCTTCTGGGACGCCAATGCTGCGGCATTGGCCGAACAATTCACCGTGGTCGTGCACGATCACCGCGGCACCGCGCGCAGCACGCTCTCGCGCATCGACTATTCGGTCGCGCAGATGGCCGACGACGCCTTGCAGCTGATCGACGCCCTGGGCTTCGACAAGGTCCACTGGTGCGGCCACTCGACCGGCGGCGCCATGGGGCAGGTGCTGGCGATCGAGCATCCGGAGCGCATCGACCGGCTGGTGCTGAGCGCCACCTGGGCCAAGACCGACGCCTTCTTCCGCCGCCTGTTCGAGGTCCGTGCGCTGACCCTGAAGCAGCTGGGACCGGCAGCCTATCTCAAGGGCAGTGCCCTTGCCCTCAACATGCCGTCCTGGGTGCGCGACCACGATGCCGATCTGGTCGCCGCCGAAGCCAGGGCGGCCGAGACCATTCCCATCCCGGAGATCGTGCTGTCGCGCATCGCCGCCATCGTGGCGCACGACCGGCGTGAGCAGTTGCAGAAGGTGCGCGCGCCAACGCTCGCCATCTGCGCCCGCGACGACATGGTGACGCCGCTTTATTTCACCGAGGAGCTGGTGCGCCTGATCCCGGGCGCCCGGGCCTATGTCCTGCCCGACGGCGGGCACTTCTTTCCGAACGTGCATGGCGGCGAATTTCGTCGTGTAATGACGTCCTTCCTTCTGGAGTCCTGAGCGTCACATGAAGATCGAACCCAAGATTGCCGCCGCCACCGCCGAGCTCACCGCCATCCGGCGCGACATCCACGCCCATCCCGAGCTCGGCTTCGAGGAGGAGCGCACGTCCAGGATCGTGGCCGGCAAGCTCAAGGAATGGGGCTGCGAGGTCACGACCGGCATCGGCAAGACCGGCGTCGTCGGCACCATCCGGGTCGGCAACAATCCGCGCGCCATCGGGCTGCGCGCCGACATGGATGCGCTGCCGATGGACGAGCACAACACCTTCGACCACCGCAGCCAGCACCAGGGCCGCATGCATGCCTGCGGCCATGACGGCCACACCACCATGCTGCTGGGCGCGGCGAAGTATCTTTCGGCGACGCGCAACTTCGACGGCACCGTGCACCTGATCTTCCAGCCGGCCGAGGAAGGCCGCGGCGGCGCCGAGGCCATGGTCAAGGACGGCCTGTTCGAGAAGTTTCCTTGCGAGCAGATCTTCGGCATGCACAACAGGCCCAAGCTCGATGTCGGCAAGTTCGCCATCCGCTCCGGTCCGCAGATGGCGGGCGGCGGCCTGTTCGACATCAAGATCACCGGCAAGGGCGCGCACGGCGCGCGGCCGGAAAGCGGCATCGACCCGGTGATCATCGCCACCCAGATCATCTCGGCGCTGCAGAGCGTGGTCTCGCGCAACGTCGCGCCGCTCGATTCGGCGGTGATCTCGGTGACCCAGATGCATGCCGGCGACGCCTACAACGTCATCCCGCAGGAGGCCGTGCTGCGCGGCACCATCCGCGCCTTCCGCAAGGAGACCATGGCGCTGGTGAAGGAGCGAATCGAGACGATCTCGAAGGGCATCGCCCAGACCCTGGGCGGCAAGGCCGAGCCCGACGTGCGCGTGGTCTTCCCGCCGCTGGTCAACGACCGCGAGTCGGTGAAGTTCATCGCCGACGTCGCCGCCGAGATCGTCGGCGAGGAGAACATGAACCGCGAGGGGCCCTACGTCATGGCCTCGGAGGACTTCTCCTACATGCTCGAGAAGGTGCCGGGCGCCTTCATCAACATCGGCAACGGCGGCGGCGAAGGCGGCTGCGAGGTCCACAATCCGGGCTACGACTTCAACGACGAGATCATCACGCTCGGCGCCACGCTGTGGTCGCGCGTCGTCGAGAAGAAGCTCGCCAAGGACGCGCGGTAGGGCCAAGAAGCATGACCGACACGGCGAACACCGGCAAACGAGGCCTCTGGCAGTGGCTGCTGAGCGACCTGCCTTATGCCGCCATGCTGGCGTTTGGGCTGGGTGGCCTGATCTTCACCAGCTTTCGCGGGTCTGCGACCTACTTCTACTGGATGTCGCTGGCGCCGATCTATGCCGTGATCGTCGTGCTCTCGGGCTGGAGCGGCCTTGAAACCGGTGCCGAGCGCATGCGGCTGGTCGTGACCCAGCTGCTGCACTGGGCAGCTTTCCTGGGCGCCATGTGGCTGATGTTCCTTCCCGAGGTGCGTGGCGTGGTCAACGACAACGCCACGAGCCTCACCCTGCTGATCCTGCTGGCGCTCGGCACTTTCGTCGCCGGGGTCCACGCGGCCGTGTGGCGGATCTGCCTGGTCGGCGTATTCCTCGCGCTCTCGGTGCCGGCGGTCGCCTGGGTGCAGGAGTCGGCGATGCTGCTGGTGGTGGCGGCGCTGCTCATCGTCCTGGTCGGTGCCGTTTTCTGGTGGCTGCATCGGCGCGAAAACCGGCTGTGACCACTGTCGTCCTGTGGAGCGACTATGTCAGCCCCTATGCCTTCGTCGCCAAGGAAGGGGCCTATGCGCTCGAGGCCGACTACGACATCGCGCTCGAATGGCGGCCTTACACGCTCGACATCACGTCCTACATGGGCTCGACCGCCGAGCGCGATCCGCATCACTGGCGCCGCGTGCGCTACAGCTACATGGATGCCCGCCGCTTCGCCAACAAGCAGGGCCTGACGCTGAAGGGACCCAAGAAGGTCTACTACGCCCGCCCGGCCAACGCCGGCATGCTCTACGCGCAGGAGCATGGCGTGTTCCGCCCCTACAACGATCTCGCCTTCGACCGCTTCTGGCGCCACGAACTCGATCCGGAAGATGGCGATGCCGTGGCAGCGCTGCTGGTCGAGGCCGGCGCGCCGGCGGGCTTTGCCGCGTTCCTGGCGGGCGAGGGCGGCGCCTTGCACGACCGGCTGCGCAACGAGGCCGAGGCCTCGGGCGTTTTTGGCGTGCCGACCTTCGTTTTCGAAGGCGAGCTGTTCTGGGGCGGCGACCGGATCGGCCTGTTGCGCGAGCGGCTGGATGAGAAGGGAGTGAAACGCCGTCGCGCCTGAGTGGTTCAGTCGGGCCGGTTGAGCGTGCGGTCCAAGCGCTTGTGCAGCGCCTTGACCTCGTGCCGCATCACCTTGGCGCGATCCTGCAGGCGGCGGCGGGCGCGGCGGAAGGCATCGCTCACGGCGAACTGCGGATCGGCGAAGCGCTCGTCGCGTTGTGGCGTGCGGCCGACATCGACCGTGTGGCCGCCGGGCATCTTGATGTGGACGGTGACCTCGAACGGGCCGCCGGTGCGATGGTTGCCGTCAGGCAGCTTGAACACGACATGGCAGGCCGTCATCCGGCCGAAGAACTGTTCCAGGTGATCGGCCTGTTCCTGGATCAGGCGTCGGATGGCGTCGCTGGAAGGCGTGTTCTGGAAGGTGATCCTGAGCGGCGTACGCATGCGGTCCCTCCTTCGTTCCGGCGTTCCTTCAAGAACGCGGGGCGTCAGGGCCAAGTTGCAGAAGCTAGGGAGCCCGTGCTGGCAGGCCTTGGCCCGCGAGATAGGCTTCGAGCGTAGCACTCCACAGCGATGGTGCCGAGCCGATCTGATGGCCGTTCAGTCGGTCGGGCGGCGCGTATTCGTGGAAAGCGCCCTTGCCGCCGGCTGCCTCGTAGGCAGCGAAGTTCTCCCGGCTGTGCGACAGCGGGTAAAATGGGTCCTTGTCGCCGTAGAGCCAGATCGTCGGCCGCCCATAGGGTACGCCGCGCACGAACAGCGACTGGTTGACGGTGCTGGCGGTCAGGCAGCCCGAGCCCAGCCAGCCGCCGACGAAGTTGATCACCGCGCGCGGCGTGCCGGGCTGCCGGCCGCTCCAGGCAACGGAGAGGATGCCGCCGCGCGACAGGCCGGCGACGGCGATGCGGCTGCGATCGACGAAGGGCTGCGCCAGGATCACGGGCGTGATGGCATCGATGTCGCGCAGGGCGCGATCGGCGCCGGCGAGCGACAGGGGCGCCTCACAGGTGTAGCCGCGCGAGCGGTCCGCGCCGAAGCCCTCGTCATAGAGCCCCTCCGAGCCGCCGCGTCCGCGTCGCGACGGCGCGATCAGCGCCCAGCCGCGCGCCGTGAACCACTGTGCCTGGCTCCTGGGGTCGTAGGGCCGATCGAACAGCGACGGATCGTTGCCGCGGCCGGTCGAGCCGTGATGGA
Organism: Reyranella sp.; assembly: GCA_016780605.1. GTDB lineage: Bacteria > Pseudomonadota > Alphaproteobacteria > Reyranellales > Reyranellaceae > Reyranella. Next base: position 655 of record JADHLS010000488.1, on the reverse strand, counting down.
AGATCACGGTGGGGAAGGGCCCGGGGCCCTCCGGCTTGTAGGTGATGGTGGCGATCTTGACGGTCGTGCCGTCGATCGTGACCGGCACCATGGTCCGCTCCTGCGCCGCGGCGGGAAGCGCTGCGGCGAGCAGACCAACGCAAAGAAATCGCGTCAGTCGGCCGCCGCGACGGCCGAGGTGGGGCCCGACGGCTCCGGCCGCACGACGCGATGGGTCACCATGCGATGGTGCAGGGTGCGGATGGTGTCGCTTCCGCGCTTCAAGCAAAGCCATGGAAACAGACCGTGCACGAAACAGGCGAGGGCGCCAACCAGCATGTGGCGGCCGAAGCTGAAGGCCTGCCCCATGTGCTGGAAGTAGGTCTCGTTGACCGAGGCGGGGTGGTCGGTGAAGCGGCGAAGCATCGAGCAATTCTACGGGAGGACGCGGGAAACGGGTTGCTCGTTGTGCGCGGAACACGGCAAACTTGAGAAACTGATTCCAAGGATGCCCGGATGGCCGCGAAATTGTCGCTCGATTCCTTCGACAAGAAGATTCTGGATTGCCTGCAGGACGATGCCGACATGGCTCTCGCCGAGGTCGCCCGCCTGGTCGGGCTTTCGACCACGCCGTGCTGGCGGCGCATCAACCGGCTGCAGGAGGCCGGCATCATCC
>JADHLS010000487.1 GCA_016780605.1 Reyranella sp. | reverse complement strand
CAGGTCTGGCGAAAAGGTCATCGCGCTGCTGCGCTACGGTGGCTACGCCGAGCAAGCGGAGGTCACGCAGGGGCAGCCACAGAGTGCCGACCGACACCAACGAGCACGACGACGCCGTCCTCGGTCTGGCCAACGACACGGCCTACCAAGGGCTCGTCGATCGAGCCGGACTGAAGCCCGGCGAGATCGTCCTGGTGCGCGCGCAGGAGGCGGCGTGAGGGTCGCTGCCGTTCAACTCGCGGCAACTCTGAGGGCGACCGTGGCAGCCGCCTGCACGCCTAAGGTTCCTGTTCCCATCTGACATGCACCAGATTTTTCAGAACTTCATTGACAGTCTTGCGGAGAGTTCCGATGAACAAGCGCTCCGCCTCACCATGGAAGTGGCTGCTGCGGCCCTCGACTTGGCGTGTTTTGCCTATCTGGCACTGCCGCGCGCAGCGGGCGGCGGCGCGCGGCTCATTTCGAATTATCCGACACAATGGACAACGCACTACCTCCAAAGCCACTACGAGCGCCTAGACCCGGTCGTTGCTCAAGCGCTTGGTGATTCTGAGCCGTTCGAGTGGGGGCCAGGGATGAGCCCGTCGACCTTGTCTCCTCAGCAATTTGAGCTTCTCGAGGACGCGGCCTTCTTCGGGATCCGTTACGGGTTTACGATTCCCATCCATGACGGCCGCGGGCCGATAGCCGCCGTCACCTACGCATCCGAAGAGAGGGGCCCCATGTTTCAGCGGTGCATCGAGCGGAACGGACGCGTCCTCCAGCTCATGGCTCTCTACTTCCACGCGCATGCGCGCCGAAAAATTGTCACCGATCGGTTGGTGAACGGCGTCGCCCTTTCGCCACGAGAGCTCGAGTGCTTGGAATGGGCGGCGCGCGGCAAGAGCACTTGGGACATCGGCCAAATCCTCGGCATCACCCGCCGCACTGCCGCTTTTCATCTAGATAATGCCAAGGCAAAGCTGGGCGTTCATTCGATCTGCCAAGCTGTCGCGCAGCTGGCCATGTCCCGGCCGCACGTGGAGTAAGAGACGAGGTATAGTCAACCTGTGCACTCGCACAGGATGTATCGTGGTCAATTCCCGCCTCTACTCGATGGCATTCCGCATCGGACGGAGGCGACACATGATACAGCTGATAACGTTCGATCAATACGGCGAATTCTTGGACCAGCTTGCCGACATGCACCGGCTGCGCTACCGCGTGTTCAAGAAACGGCTCGACTGGGACGTCCAGGCCAGCGGCGACATGGAAGTCGACGAGTTCGACGCGCTGGGTCCCTGCTACCTGTTGCAGCGGAGCGCCGACGGCACTGTCACCGGTTGCGTCCGCTTGCTGCCGACCACCGGTCCCACCATGCTGCGCGACACGTTCGCCGCGCTGCTGGACGGCGGCGCAGCACCCGCCAGCCCGCTCATCTGGGAAAGCAGCCGATTCGGCCTCGATCCAGATCATGCGGGCCCGCTGGCGAGCCAGGGGATCGCCAAGGCGACCTACGAGCTGTTCGCCGGAATGATCGAGTTCGGCCTGTCCCGAGGATTGACCGATATCGTCACCGTCACAGACGTGCGCATGGAGCGCATCCTGCGCCGCGGCTCATGGTCGCTGCGTCGGTTAGGCCAGCCCAAGGCGTTCGGCCGCACGCTCGCTGTGGCCGGATACCTCGAGGTCTCAACCGACAGTCTCGGCCGGGTCCGCGCCGCGGGTCAACTCAAGGGGCCCGCGCTTTGGAGTCCGGTGATCGCGCTGGCGGCGTAGTCACCCTCACCCAGCCCCACATCCAGTGCCGCGCCCCGGGCCGGAGAGGCCGACGTCTGCGGCGACCGTCCCGACGTCGCTATCCGGAGGTCATCCGATGACCATCGAGCCGGGGCCTCTCCGCACCGTCATCGCAGCGGCCGAATACGGAAGCTTCCGGCGGGCGGCGGCGGCCCTTGACGTCAAGCAATCGACGCTCAGCCGCCGGGTCCGCCAGCTCGAAGAATACCTCGGGGTCAAGCTGTTCGAGCGCTCCAGCGGCGGCGTGCGCGTCACGGCGGCCGGTGGAGATGTCGTGCGCACGGCCCGGCGCCTGCTTGAGCAGATGGATCGCATGGTCTCCACCGCGCGCGCCGCCGGCCGCGGCGAAGGCGGCGAGATCACAATAGGCGTCTGCATATCACTGTCCGCCAGCAAGCTGCGCGCCGTCTTGGCCGGCTATGTGCAGGCGTCACCGCATATCGAGATCAACATCGTCGAAAGCTCTCGGGGCCGACTGCTCGACGGTCTTCGAACGGGCGACATGGACATCGTCATTGTCGTGGGCGAGGCCAGGGACCATGGCGGACCGTCGATGCTGCTGTGGTCCGAACGGATCATCGCCGCCCTGCCCGCGGGGCATCGCCTGACAAGCAACGACATGATCTATTGGACCGACCTAAAGGGGGAATTCTTCCTGCTGAGCCGGCGCGACCCGGGGCCCGACCTGCGCAACATCATCGTGCAGAAACTGTCGGCACCCGGCGAGGCGCCCGACATCGCGAGCTGGGACGTCAGCAGCGAGAGCATCCTGGCCATGCTGGAAACAGGTCACAGGATCAGCGTTCACTGCGAATCGTGTGCTGGGCTGACTTACCCTGGTGTTGTCTATCGCGAGGTGCGCGACGCGTCCGGTCCCAGCTACATCCCTTTCAAAGCGTGCTGGGAAGACACCAACAAGAACCCCACGCTGGCGCGCTTCGTCGATCTGCTCCAGAAGCTTCACCAGCCGACTTTGATCACTTAGCGTCTCGGCTTGGGCCGCTCGAACCAGCGCCACGAACGGCTTTGCGTGCCTTGGCAAAGGCCCGGTCTGTCGCCATGAATCGGCCCAGCATCGGCGCCACGAGCTTGGCCGGATCTATCGCCTGTCCGGTCTCGCGGCCGAGCACCTCGGCGTAAGCCAAGAGATCGCGATGGATCGCCGCCGACAGGTCGACCGTCAGCTTCACCGGCTTCTCGTCCAGGATGGCACCCAATCGCAGCTTGGACATCGCCGCCTCCTATTCGCGATAAGGCTGAAGCACGAGATCGCGAGTCACGATCACCCGCACAGGATAGCCGGGACGAATGGTCAGCGTTGGCTGGACGTTGAGATTGCGCCGTACGACCTGCTGGCCGGCCTGATTCAGGGTGTCGCCGGTGCCTCGGCGCAACGCGCGGACGATGTCGCTGTCGTTCTGATCGGATCCCAGCTCGGTGCCGATGGCGAGGATGGTCGAGAGTAGTGCCGCCTTGAACAGAGATCCCCAATGATGGTCGACGCCGTCTTCCAAGCCAGCCTGGCCGGTTGCGTCCGCACCGGGTTGGCGCTCAAGCACGACTGAATAGCCGTTGGGCAGAAGGAGCCGCGTCCAGACCAGAAGGAGGCGCGACTGCCCGAAGGAAACCTGACTATCATAAACTCCGATCAGCCTGGCGCCTTGGGGAATCAGCAGCGATCCGCCAGTGGGCGTGTCATAGACATTCTCCGTCACCTGCGCCGTGATCTGGCCCGGCAGATCAGACCGGAGGCCAGTGACGAGGGCCGCAGGAATAACCGTGCCGGCTTGCAAGACATAGGGCGATGCGGGCCGCGCCAGGCGATCGGGGCTCGTGGTGCGACGATCGACGGGCGCGTTCACGAAGGCGAGCTTGCGGTCCTGGGCGTTCTGGATGGACGCTTCATCGGCTGGTGGCGCAGTCCCGGATATTGCTGCGTGAGTAGGACTCAAACCTGCGCCAATGGGCTGTTGCTGGCGATTGCCTGGAGCAAACAGCCGGCTGACGCGGGCCGCTTCCGTCTCCTGCGCGCGGCGCTGCTGCTCGGCATCGGGCGCCGACGGGCCGGGTTGGCCTTGAGCTGCCACGATCGGCCGGCCGAGATCGCCGGGCAGCGGCGGCCCGAGCGGCGGGACATCGCGAGGGACTCCGGTGTAATCGCGCGGCAAGCCGGCGAGGCCATCGGCCTTGCGCGGCCGGTCGGTGGAGTAGAGTTCCTGAGGTGCGGCCCCGCGCAGCCGGTCGCCCTGCAAGGCCCACAGCACGGCGCCGCAGATCAGGATCAAGGCCAGCGCCGTGCCGCCGACCAGGACATTGCGCGACAGGCGCATGACGCGCGGTCCGTCCGACCGCAGCCTGAAGGGACGCGCAGTCGTCGAGGTTGGCGAGTCGGACAGCGACTGATCCGTCATCGCTGCGGCCTGCCGTCCGTTCGCACGATCCGTACTTTCTGCTGGCTCTCACCGCCCAGCCGCAGCTCGGCCGCGGCGAACAACCGGTCGACAATCAGCACGTTTACGTAAGTGCGGTAGTTGACGATCTCCGGCTTGCCGTCCGGACCGACGATGAAGAGCGGCGGCATCTCGCCCTGCACGATGCCCGGCGAGAACTCGATGTAGACCTTGCGCCCATCGTCATAGGCGTTGGTGGGGCGCCAAGGCGGACTGTCACCATCGATTGCATACCGGTAACGCCGCTGCGCCATCTCGGGAACGACCGGCGCCGACGGCACGGCGCGAATGCTCTTGCCTCGGCTTTCGGGATAGAACCAGGCGACCGACGGCATGTAGGGCCGCTCGTGGGCGCGCAGTTCTATCAGATAGGTACGGCGGTCGGTGTTGACCACGAGATTGGTCTCGATGGCGGGACGGGTCGGCTTGACCAGGATGTGGACGCGACGTGTATCGCCGTTGCCGCTTTCGGTGTCGCCGATGATCCAGCGCACGGTATCGCCGGCCGCCACCGGCCCGGACCCGGTGAGCTGCTCGCCCGGCTCGAGGGCGATATCGGTGACCTGTCCCGGCGCGACATAGACCTGATAGAGCGCGCCCGGGCTATAGGGGAAGACCTGCACGGCGTTGAAATACCCATCGCGGCGCGGCTCGATCCGGGCGGCGCCGTTGGCAGCTTCGACACGGACGATCGGCTCCTTCGCTTCCGACATGCCGGCCCCGCCACCCCGCGCCGGCGTCCAAGACGGCGGAACATACAACGGCCGCGGTCGATCCTCGGCGGGCACCACCGACACCGGAAGCGGCGGCACGCTCTCGTCGTAGCTGATCTGCGGTGGCTTGGTCGACGCGCACCCCGCAATCGAGATCAAGGAGATCAGCATGGCGGGCCGCGCGGCATCCCGGCAGGCTGCAACGACAGACGTCATTCGGGTCGGCG
>JADHLS010000486.1 GCA_016780605.1 Reyranella sp. | reverse complement strand
GAGGTCGCGGCGATGCCGACAGCGAACGCGACGACGGAGCTGAGAATGCGGTTCATCGAACTACTCCCTTTTACCAAGCTAGAACGCGGGCGGAGTGTTCGGTGTAAATGTGATTGAAATGTGCCCGAGTTACGGCACTCAACGCATGGCTGAGTCCTGTCGGCGTTTCACGCGTTCTGCTTCAGTGCAGATGTCAGTTCGCGCCGTGATACCACGCGCCGCGATGCGAGGTGCGGCGTGCGCTGAGCGGAAGATTGATGATGTCCATGAAGACGGAGGCGGCACCATCGCCGCCCGCGAGATCGCCTTCGAGCACATCGACATCGAAGGTCAGCTTGTCGCCCTCGAGCTTGGGCGATTTCAGCACGACCACGGCGTCGACCACGGCGGCCTTGGCCTTCATCAGCACGGACACTGTCGCGTTGGGCGGCGTCTTGGCGAAGCTGTCGTTGCCGCTCCACTCTTCAAGCAGATGTGAAGTGAGCGCATGACCCGCCGACCGCACCGGCCGGTCGGCGAAGATGATGGCGTTGGGCGACACGCCGTCCAGCACCAGCTTGCCGCCGCCGAGCTTGGCGCCCTTCGCATTGAGCACGATCATCGACGGCACGACGCGCGGCTGCTGCGGCTGGCCGATGACCTTGGGCGCCGCGGTGGAAGCGGCGGTTTGGGCGATGGCAGGCGACGTGGCGAGCAACGCGGTCGCGGCGAGGGCAGCCAGGAAGCGGATCTTGATCATGGCTGGCCTCAGTAGCACGGCAGCAGCGGAGGCTTGCCGCAGGTCGGCTGGTTGTAGCGCTGCTGGTAGCGCGGATCGATGTCCGGTGGCGGCGGTGCGCCGACGGCCGTGCCGTAGTCGCGCGGCGGCGGCACATAAGGATGGGTGGGCGAGGGGTTCGACCAGCCGCTGAAGGTGCTGGTGCCGTTCGGGTCGCCGATGTTGGGCGTCTCGCCGCCGGTGGTCTGGCTGGTGCCGTAGTAAGTGAAGCCGTTGGAGCCCACGCCGAACCAGATCGTGTCGATGAATACCGACGCCGGACCATCGGCCTTGCCCAGGCTACCTTCGAGCACGCTGACCTCGAAGGTGAGCTTGTCGCCCTCGAGCTTGGCCGCCTTCAGCGTCACCACGACGTCGGCGACCGACGAGCCATCCTTGCTGAACACCGAGGCCGTCGCGTTGGGCGGATCCTTGGCGAAGCTGCCGGTGCGCCAGATCTCGACCATCTCGGGAGTAGCCATATGACCGACCGTGCGGACGGGGCGGCTGGTGAACAGGGTCGCGGTCGGCAGCACGCCATCGAGGATCAGCTTGTCGCCTTCCAGCCGGCCTGCCTTGGCGTTGAGCACGATCAGCGCCGACGAGTATCGCCTGTTGGTCGGAACACCGATCGTCTTGGGTCCAGCCGCAGCCGTCGTCGGCGCTGCCGGTGCGGGAGTCGGTGTGGACGTCGGTGTCTGGGCAAAAGCGTATCCGGAAGCCAGGAAAAGCGCGGCGGCCAGAAGGCTGCACGTGTGATGTGCGTTCATTTGCGACTGGTCCTTCCTTCCCCGGGCGTCCGCAGCCGCGACTTGTATAAGGGAAAGCAATCCCCTGGTCGAGTTGACTAAACCCCTTTCGCAGCCCATTTTCCGGCCGCTTTATTCCTCAACGCCCAACCGGAGGCCGGATGGCCAAGGAAGACCTGATCGAGTTCACCGGAGTTGTGTCCGAGCTGCTGCCCAACGCGATGTTCCGGGTGAAGCTCGACAACGACCACACGATCCTGGCCCACACTTCGGGCAAGATGCGCAAGAACCGCATCCGCGTGCTGGCAGGCGATCGCGTCACCGTCGAGATGACGCCCTACGACCTGACCAAGGGCCGCATCACCTTCCGCTTCAAGTAGGCGTTGAGCGCCCGATCTATCCCGCCGCTGGTACTCGCCTCCGCCTCGCCGCGCCGGCTCGACCTCTTGCGGCAGGTCGGCATCGAGCCCGCCAAGATCGATCCCGCCCATATCGACGAGACGCCGGCGCCGCGCGAGCTGCCGCGTGCCTATGCGCTGCGCATGGCCAAGGCCAAGCTCGCGGCCGTCGCCTGCCGCCATCCGGGGGCGATCGTGCTGGCGGCCGACAGCGTCGTGGCCTGCGGCCGGCGCATCCTGCCCAAGGCCGAGACCGTCGAGGAGGCGCGCACCTGCCTCGCCCTGCTGTCGGGCCGGCGCCATCGCGTGCTGGGCGGCGTCGCGGTCGGCGGGGCGAGCGGCGCGGTGCGCACGCGCCTGGTCGAGACCGCCGTGCGCTTCAAGCGGCTCGAGCCTGCCGAGATCGACGACTACATCCAAAGCGGCGAATGGCAGGGCAAGGCCGGCGGCTATGCCATCCAGGGCAGGGCGGCGCGTTTCGTCAGCGTCCTCTCGGGCTCCTACAGCAATGTCGTCGGCCTGCCGCTCTATGAAACGATCGGCCTGTTGAAGGCCGCCCAGTGAGCCGCGCCGTGAGCCGCATCGACCGCCTGATCTGCCACGTCATGCCGAGCGCCTTCCTGATGGCGCTGGTTGCCGATGGCCGGCTGCTCGAGCTGCAGATCGTGCGCCGCGACAAGCCTTCGCGCGTGGAGAGCGTGTTCCTCGGCCGACTCGAGCGGGTGATGCCCGAGCTCGACGCCGCCTTCGTTGACATCGGCATCGGCCGCTCGGGCTTCCTGCGCGCCGAGGACCGCGCCGGCATCGATGATTGGCCGCCGCCCGGCGCGCCGCTCTTGGTGCAGGTGCGGAACGATGCCGAGGGCGACAAGGGCCCGCGACTCACGATGAACATCGCCGTCACCGGGCGCTACCTCGTCTATCATCCGGTCGGCTCGGGCGTCGGCTTCTCGCGGCGCATCGAGGGCGAGAGCGAGCGCGAGCGCCTCAGCGGCCATGTCGAGGGCCTGCTGGAGGGCGGAGTGATCCTGCGCACGGCCGCCGCCGGCGCGAGCGCCGACGTGCTCCGCGCCGACGCCAACCAGATCATGGAGCGCTGGGAACAGCTTCGCCGGCACGCCCTCGACGCCCAGCCGCCGGCCGACCTGTCGGCCCGCATTCCGGGCGAGCGCGATCCGATCACCCGCGCGTTGCGCGATCATGGCGCCTCGCTCGAGGAGGTGATCCTCGACGACCGCGCCATGGCGCGCGCCCTGCAGGACGAGATGGATCGCCTGGGCGAGAAGATCCGCTTGCGCTGGCATCGCGGGCCGATGCCGGCGTTCGACATCGACGACGTCGAGGGCCAGATCGACACCGCGCTGGCGCCGCGCATCGTGCTGGAAAGCGGCGTCGAGGTCCTGTTCGAGCCGGGTGAGACGTTGACCGCGGTCGACGTCGACAGCGCGACGGCCGGCGGCCGCCAGGGTCGCGCGCCACGCCGGCCGATCGAGGTCAACCTCGAGGCGGCGCCGGCGATCGCCCAGCAGCTGCGCCTGCGCAACCTCGCGGGCGCGGTGGTGATCGACTTCGTCACCATGCGCAGCACCTACGACCGCGACAAGGTCCAGGCCGCCCTGGCCGAGGCCCTTGCCGACGACCCGGTGCCGACCCAACTCTACGGCTTCACCCGGCTCGGCCACTTCGAGTTGACCCGCGCCCGACGCGGCGCGACCCTGGCGGCCCAGCTGGAAGCGTTGCAGAAGACCGATGAGTGACCGACCCATTCCGCTGCGCGCGGTACGCACCGCCGCTAAATGCCCGGTCTGCGGCAAGGAGGTCGCCGCGAGCTACCGGCCGTTCTGCTCCAAGCGTTGTGCCGACATCGATCTCGGCCGCTGGCTGAAAGAGGGCTACCGCATCGAGACGGACGAGGGCTCACCTGACGACCAGTCCGGCGGCGGCGGGCCAACTGGACAGGAACGCTGACGCGTCCTATAAGCCCGCCGCCAGCACGGCGCGCCCAGGTAGCTCAGTTGGTAGAGCATGCGACTGAAAATCGCAGTGTCGGTGGTTCGATCCCGCCCCTGGGCACCATTCGCCAAAATGCACGCCGGCTTGAACTCTAAGGCACTTTCCAGCTGCCGAGAAATCAGGCGTCCCAGGTGAGTTAGACACACTCAATCGCAAAAGTTAGACATCCAACTCGTTCTGTTCTCGTTCGCCCAACACCCACATCGGTGTGGATATGTCGGCGACGTCAATTTCGCTGGAGTTTGTGCTTCCGGTTCAGGGCCCGCACCGCGCGATCCGCATGGATGCTGCGATTGCCGCCGCGCTCGTAGATCCTGCTGGCGGCGTCGCTCTCGTGCGCCATGACGGCCTTGCGAGCCTCGCGTTCGAGCCCCAGGTCGTACAGCTCCGACCCGAGTGAATGCCGCAAACCGTGGATGTTGAGGCCGCGCTTCACCTTGCTCTCCTCAGCTAGCTCTCGGCAAAGCTTGTTGATCATCGTTCGCATGCCGTCTTCGGTGTAGGGTTCCCCGGCTTCATTCGTCACGAGTGTGGCGGCGTCCATGTCGGGATCGATTTCGTCGATCATGGTGATGAGGGCGTCCGGTGCCAGGATGTTTGTTACCTTCTTTCTCTTGCGCGTCTTGCGCCGGACATAGACCAGTCGAGGCCGCTGCCATGTCGTCGGCGGCTGGTGAACGATGTCGCCCATCGGCCAGCCGGCATAGCGTCCGAGGGCGAGCGCCAGGACGACGCCATCCCAGCCTCGCTCTCGTGCGCCGCTCAACATCGCCTTGAACTCTGCATCCGACCATGGTCGGTGCTGCGGCTCCAATTCCTCCGGCCGATGCAAGGCCGGGACTTCCTTGGCTGGATTTGTTGTCACGTGTCCGTAGAGCTTGCCGAACCTGAACATCGTGCTCAGGACCTTCACGGCGTAGTTGCCGGTCCAAAAGCCGAACTTCTTCGCGACTTTGTTGCGGATCTTCACCACGTTCGGCGTATCGAGCGCCTGCAGCAGGATCCGGTCGAGCTCGACATTGAGCGCGCGCCGAATGTAGCCCTGCTTCGGATCGATAATGCGCTCGTAGCTTTTGCGCGTGGCAGGGGCGAGCGCCTGCCATTCCGGGGAGGGGTCGTGCTTTGGTCGGCCGTTGGTGCCCGGGATGCCTCGCCATGACTCGATCAAGCCAAGCAGTGTGCCAGCTTTCGCCGTCGGCGCGGGTAGCGCCGTCAGCTTGTCTTTCATCTCGCGGAGACGCGTCGCGAACTTCTC
>JADHLS010000485.1 GCA_016780605.1 Reyranella sp. | reverse complement strand
GCCATCGCGGTCCTCGAAGCCCTTGGCCAGCAGGGACCACAGCGGCAAACCGACGATCACCAGCAGCGTGATCGCCAGCAGCACCACGCCCAGTCGCATGATCAGGTCGTCGCGCGACATGGCCACACGCAGCCGTGGCGACGGCGCGGGTACAGCCAGGGTCACGCGGCGAACACCTGCAGCCGGTCCGGCGGCAGGGCGACATCGAGCTTGCGGCCAAGCTCGACGCCCAGGTCACGGATCAGGTTGCTGGAGAAGTCGGCCGTCATCGCCACGTCGCCGGCGCCCTGGACCTTGAGTGTGGCGCGGCAGAAGGCGCCGACAAAGTCGAGCTCGGCAACTTCGACCGCGACCCGGTTGCCAACGTCGGCCGGCAGGTCGCGCACGCGCACGTCCTCGGGCCGGATGCACAGCGCCACCTTGTTGCCGGTGCGGAGGCCATCCTGCGGGACACAGTCGAAGACGAGGCCGGCGACCTCGACCTTGTCGGGCGCCCTCAGTGTGCCGGACAGGAAGTTCATCGAGCCCACGAAGTCGGCGACGAAGGCCGTGGCCGGCCGGCGGTAGATCTCCTGCGGCGTGCCGACCTGCTCGATGGCTCCCTGGTTCATGACCACGATGCGGTCGGCCATGGTGAGCGCCTCTTCCTGGTCGTGGGTCACCATGATGGTGGTGACGCCGAGCCGCCGCTGCAGGGCCTTGATCTCGTGACGCAGGCGGAGCCGCACGCGGGCATCGAGCGCCGACAAGGGCTCGTCGAGCAGCAGCAGGCCCGGCGAGGTGGCAAGCGCGCGAGCGAGCGCGACGCGCTGCTGCTGGCCGCCCGAAAGCTGGGCGGGGTATTTCGGGCCGGAGTCCGGCAGCCCGACCAGGATCAAAAGCTCCTCGACGCGCTTCACGATGTCGGCGCGCTTCATGCCGCGACTTACCAGGCCGTAGCCGACATTGTCCGAAACGGTGAGGTTGGGGAACAATGCATAGGACTGGAAGACGATGCCGAAGTCGCGCTTGGCCGGCGGCAGGGCCGAGACGTCCCTACCCTTCTGATGGATGCTGCCGGATGTCTGCGGATCCAGCCCGGCGATGGCGCGCAGCAACGTCGTCTTGCCGCAGCCCGAGGGACCGAGGAAGCAGACGAACTCTCCCTCGGCGATATCGAGACTGATATCGCCGAGCGCGGTGAAGTCGCCGTAGCGCTTGTGGAGGTTGCGGACTTCCAGATGCGATGACACGCGCGCGTCGCTTGCCGCCGGCTATTTGGCCTTAGGCGCCGACTTGCTGTCGTAGCGCTTGCTCCACTCCGCCAGGATGCGGTCGCGGTTCTTGGCCATCCAGTCGACGTCGACCTTGGCCATCATCTTCTCGCCGTCGGCAGGATAGTTGGGCGGCATCGACTTGACGGTCGGGTTGGCGACGATGGCGTAGTACTTCCCGTAGAGCTCGTTGGCCTTGAGCGAGCTTGCCCAGTCGGCGAGCTTCTTGGCCGCCTCGAGGTTCTTGGTGCCCTTGATGATGGCAGTGGCCTCCATCTCCCAGCCCAGGCCTTCCTTCGGCACGATCAGGTCGATCGGCGCGCCCTTGGTCTTCTCGGTCGCGCCGCGCATGTCGAAGCCGATGCCGATCAGGCGCTCGCCCTTGGCCGCCTGCACACAGGGCGCCGAACCGGAATGCAGGTACTGCGAGACATTCTGATGGAGCGCATCCATGAACTTCCAGCCCGCCTCCTCGCCCATGATGGTGAGCCAGCCGGCGATGGTGAGATAGCCGGTGCCTGACGAGGCCGGGTTCGGCATCACGATCGAGTCCTTGTACTCAGGCTTGGTGAGGTCGGCCCAGCTGGTGGGCTTGGGCTTCTTGTTCTTGTCGGCCTCGGCCGTGTTGAAGCAGACCACGGCCAGGAAGGCGTCCATGCCGACCCAGGTCTCGGGGCTCTTGCCGCTCCTGAAGATCGGCTTCAGCTGGCTGGCGTTGGCCGGCGTGTAGGGCTCGATCATGCCCATGCTCGCCATCAGGCCCAGGCTCGAAGCCGCCAGGCCCCACACTGCGTCGGCGCGCGGATTGTCCTTCTCGGCGATCAACTTGGCGGTAACGACACCCGTCGAGTCGCGCACCCAGGCGATCTCGATGGTGGGATTGTCGGCCTCGAAGGCCTTCTTGAACGGCTCGAGCTGCTCGTTCTCGATCGCCGTGTAGACGGTGAGCTTGGTCTTCTGCGCGAACGCCGCGCTGCTGAGGCCGATGGCAGCCAAAGCAACGCCACCCAGAATGGCGGCTCGCCGCATGGTTGCGAATACTGTCATGTTAAGCCCCCTCCGATCTCCCGATCGTCTCCGTTACATGCCTCGCGTGATGCTTTTATTGCAGCACTTCACAAAACCTTAACATGGTGCTGGGGCCCGGCAAGGGCCGCGTGGTAGGTTGCGACTGCAAGGAGACGAAAATGGACGGCACGCCGCTCAAGGCCCGCCACACGCTATCGCCCGAGATCGCCCGCCTGGTTGCGGAGCATCGACCGGGTGGACCGCTGGAGCGCGATTTTTACGCGAGCCGCGAGGTTTTCGAGGCCGATCTGGCACGGATTTTTCACCGCCATTGGGTTTTCACCGGTTATGCCTTCCAGGTGGCCAAGCCCGGTGACTTCATCACCTACAAGGTGGGGACCGAATCGGTCATCGTCGTGCGCGACCGCGCGGGGCACATCCGCGCTTTCCACAATGTCTGCCGCCATCGCGGCTCGCGCATCTGCAAGACCGAGCAAGGCAACAGCCATCGCCTGGTGTGCCCGTACCATCGCTGGACCTACGAACTCGACGGCGCGCTGGTGCTCGACACCAGCCGTGAGTTCGGCGTCGACAAGGCCGAGCTGTCCCTCAGGCCCGTGGCGATCGAGAACGCGGCCGGGCTGCTGTTCATCTCGCTGAGCGATTCGCCGCCTGACTTCTCGCAGGCGCTCAGCACCATTCGGCGCAAGATGAAGCCGCACGCCATCGAGCGCGCCAAGATCGCCCACCAGATCGACTATGTGGTGAAGGCGAACTGGAAGGTCGTGTTCGAGAACAACCGCGAGTGCTATCACTGCCCGCCCAATCACAAGGAATACAACAGCGCGGCCTATGACGTGCAGCGCGACATGGCGATACTCGATCCCACGCTGCAGCCGGCGATGGATGCGATTGTGGCCAAGGCCAATGCGCGCTTCCGGTCGCTCGGCCTCGACGAGGGCGACGCCATGTCGACCATGACGGGTGCCGCCTTCCGCTGCCATCGCACCCCGGTGATGGAAGGCGCGGTCACCCAGAGCATGGACGGCAAGCCGCTGTGCAACCGCCTGATGGGCGACATCAAGGAATGGGATTCCGGGACCTTGCGCACGACCCTGTTCCCGAATTTCTGGCAACACACCAACTGCGACTATGCCGCCGCGGCGCGGCTGACGCCGATCGGACCCGACGAGACGCACGTGCGCGGTTACTGGCTGGTCGATGCCGAGGCCGTCGAAGGCCGCGACTATACGCTGGAACGCCTGCTGCCGATCTGGGACATCACCAATCGCCAGGACTGGGTCATCTGTGAGGACCAGCAGGAAGGCGTGAGCTCGCAGGCCTACGTGCCCGGGCCCTTCTCGCTGGTCCGCGAGCGCAATGTTGCGCACTTCCTCGACTGGTATCTCGGAGAGCTGCGCGCGTGAGCCTGCCGAGCCAAGCCCGCATCGTCGTGATCGGCGGCGGTGCGGTGGGCTGTTCCATCGCCTATCACCTCGGCAAGCTCGGCCAGAAGGACGTGCTGGTGCTGGAGAAGGCCGGGCTGACGCACGGCTCGACTTGGCACGCCGCCGGCCTGGTCGGCCAGCTGCGCAGCAAGCGCAACCTCACGCGCCTGATGCAGTACAGCGCCCAGCTCTACGGCAAGCTCGAGGCCGAGACCGGCCAGGCAACTGAATGGAAGCCGGTCGGCAGCCTGCGGCTCGCCTCCTCCGAGGAGCGCTGGAGCGAGCTCAAGCGCATGGCGACGACGGCGCGAAGCTTTGACTTCGAGCTGCATACGCTGTCTCCCAAGGAGGCACAGGAGAAGTTCCCGTTGGCTTCGGCCGACGGTGTCGTCGGTGCGGTGTTCGTGCCCAACGACGGCTCGGTCGAGCCATCGAGCCTCACCATGGCCTACGCCAAAGGCGCTCGCTCTGGCGGCGTGCGCATCGTCGAGAACGTGCTGGTGACGGGCTTCGAGGCCAAGGGCCGGCGCATCTCGCGCGTGCTGACCGACCAGGGTGATGTCGATTGCGAGATCGTGGTCGTGGCCGCGGGCATCTGGGCACGCGACGTGGCGCGCATGGCGGGCATAGAAGTGCCGGCGGGCGCCGTCGAGCATCAGTACCTGATCACCGAGAAGAGCAACGCCATCCCCAGCGGGCTGCCGACACTGCGGGATCCCGACCGCATCTTCTATCTCAAGCCTGAACCCGGGGCGCTGGCGATCGGCGGCTGGGAAAAGGGCACGCCGACTTTCGGCGCCAAAGGCGTGCCCTTCTCGTTCGGCCGCGAGCTGCTGCAGCCCAACCAGGAGCGGCTGGAACAGTTCGTCCTGCCGGCGGCCGAGCGCCTACCGATCCTGAACGAGCTCGGCATCCGCACCGTGATCAACGGACCGATCCCGATCTCACCCGACGGCGAGCCGATCATGGGTCTGGCTCCGGAACGCGACAACGTCTACGTCGCCTGTGGCTTCACCTCGGGCATCGCGGCGTCCGGCGGCGCCGGCAAGGCGATGGCGGAATGGATCGTCGAGGGCGAGCCGGGACTCGACCTCTGGGCCTTCGACGTGCGCCGCTTCGGCACTCATCATATGAGCGCGAAGTACCTGGCTGAGCGCAGCGTCGACAGCTACTGGCGCTATTACCAGATCCACTATCGAGCGCGGCGGCATAGAGGCCGACCTCACCTTCGCGCGGCTCGACGAGAACCGCGTCTACATGGTGACGGGCAGTGCGTTCGGCGTGCGCGACATGGGCTGGATCAAGAAGCACCTGCCGACCGATGGCACGGTGACGGTGCAGGATCTCACCTCGGCGCGCGCCACGATCAACCTCGCCGGCCCCCTGTCGCGCCAGATCCTGGCCGAGGTCGCCGATGGCGATGTCAGCAACCACGGCTTCCCCTACATGACGGCGCGCGAGCTGCGCATCGG
>JADHLS010000484.1 GCA_016780605.1 Reyranella sp. | reverse complement strand
CGGCACGACCATGACGATGCGCGGCACGCCCGCCACCTTGGCCGGCACGATGTTCATCAGCACCGACGACGGATAGGCCGCGGTGCCGCCCGGCACATAGACGCCGACCGAATCGAGCGGACGATAGCGCGCGCCGAGCCGCGTGCCGGTAGCGTCGGTGAAGTCGACATCCTTGGGCAGCAATGCGCGATGAAAAGCCTCGATACGCCGCGCGGCGAAAGCCAGCGCCTCGCGCTGCGCCGCCGGCACCGTGGCCGCCGCGGCCTTGCGCTCAGCACCGGCGACGCGCAGGCCCGCGGCATCGGTGTCGACCCTGTCGAACTTCCTGGTGTACTCGACGAGCGCGGCATCGCCGCGCGCCCGGACGTCGGCCACGATGTCGGCCACGACGCGGTCGACATTCTCGTCGGTGTCCCGATTGCGCCCGAGGAAGGCCGAAAATTCCTTTTCGAAGCCCGGCGCCGAAGCGTCGAGCCTAAGCGGCCCTCTTCTAGGCGGCACTTGAGACCTCGCGGAAGCGGTCGACCCAATGACCGATGCGCTCCGGCTGCGTCTTGAGCGCGGCGCGATTGACGATAAAGCGCGAAGTGATGTCGGCGATGTGCTCGATCTCGACCAGGCCGTTCTCCTTGAGCGTGCGGCCGGAATCGACGAGATCGACGATGCGATGGCTGAGCCCCAGCGACGGCGCGAGCTCCTTCGCACCCGAGAGCTTCACGCACTCGGCCTGCACGCCGCGCGCGGCGAAGTGGCGACGCGTCACCTCGGGATAATTGGTGGCGATACGCACATGGCTCCAGCGCCGCGGATCGTCGCTGCCCGCCATCTCGGCGGGCTCGGCGACGGCCAGGCGACAGTGGCCGATATTGAGGTCGATCGGTGCGTAGATCTCGGGATAGTCGAACTCCATCAGCACGTCGGCGCCGGCGATGCCGAGATGCGCCGCGCCGAAGGCCACGAAGGTCGCGACGTCGAACGAGCGCACGCGGATGATGTCGAGGTCGGGATGGTTGGTGGCGAAGCGCAGCTGGCGCGCCTCGGGATCGGCGAAGGCCGCCTCGGGCTCGATGCCGGCGCGCGCGAACAGGGGCGCCGCTTCCTTGAGGATGCGGCCCTTGGGCAGCGCCAGGATCAGCTTCTCGTTGGGCTCGCTCGACACGACGGTTGCTCCAGTAACGAATGCCCGCCTTCAGCGGTCAGTTCACTCGACCGGATGGGCGGGCTTCCACGGGGTGGCCCAAGGCTCCCCGACATCCCCCAAATGGCACGCAAGCCGGCCGATTTCCAGCCGTATGGCCCGATCTGCGGCGAACCGCAGCGTGACTGAATGGTCGTTTTCCTGCGCCACCGCCAGCAATTCGAGCATGCGGTCGGGCTTGTCGAGCGGGATGTCGTGGTGGTGGACGCCCGTCACCTCGTTGAAAACAAGGGCGGAATGGGTGCGCGAGTAGGCGGCGTCGACCGTCGGATCGGCCTCCCAGCGGAAGCGGTTCAAAAGCAGAACGAAGCGGCGCTCGTCCTTGAACCAGGCGCAGTCGCGCACCGCCACCAGCGCGTCCTGGACCGCGGCCGAGATGACGCCGAGATCGTCGGCGTCCAACGCCGTGAGCTTGAGCTTGTCCATCATCCCTTGAGACGCTCCACGTCGGCGCCACAGGCGGCGAGCTTCTCCTCCAGCCGCTCGTAGCCGCGATCGAGGTGATAGAGGCGGTTGATCGTGGTCTCGCCTTCGGCCGCGAGCGCGGCGATGGCAAGCGACACCGAGGCGCGCAGGTCGGTCGCCATCACCTCGGCGCCGCGCAGCTTCGGCACGCCACGCACCAGCGCCGACTCGTGATGGATGGTGACATTGGCGCCCATGCGCGCCAGCTCGGGCACGTGCATGAAGCGGCTTTCGAACACCGTCTCGGTGATCATCGAGGCGCCCTCGGCGCGCGTCATCAGCGCCATCATCTGCGCCTGCAGATCCGTCGGAAAACCAGGGAACGGCTCGGTCATGACGTCGACGCCCCGCAGCGCCCCGTTGGTGCGATGCACGCGCACGCCCTTCTCGGTCTTCTCCAGCGTGACTCCGGCGCCGCGCAGCGTCTGCACCACCGATTCGATGAGGTCGAGCCGGCCGCCCAGAAGCTCGACGTCGCCCGCCGTCATCGCCACGGCCATGGCGTAGGTGCCGGTCTCGATGCGATCGGGAATGACGCGATGCGAGGCTTCCTTCAGCGACTTCACGCCGTCGATGGTGAGGGTCTCGGTGCCGATGCCGCGCACCGACACGCCCATGCTCACCAGGCACTCGGCGAGATCGGTGATCTCGGGCTCGCGCGCAGCGTTGTCGAGCACGGTCGTGCCCTTGGCCAGCGCCGCCGCCATCATCAGGTTCTCGGTGGCGCCGACCGACACCTTGGGGAAGGTGAAGCGCGCGCCCTTCAGGCCCTTCGGCGCCTTGGCGACGAGATAGCCGCCGTCGATATCGATCTCGGCCCCCATCGCCTTCAGCCCGGCGATGTGCAGGTCGACCGGCCGCGCGCCGATGGCACAGCCGCCGGGCAGCGATACCCGCGCCTGGCCCTCGCGCGCCAACAACGGCCCCAGCACCAGCACCGAGGCGCGCATCTTGCGCACGATGTCGTAGGGCGCCGTGGTCGAGGTGATCTTCGCCGCCTGCAGGGTGAGCGTGGTGCCGCGGTCGTGCCCGTTCTCGCCGGGCGCTGCCCCCACCTCCACGCCGTGCTGCTTCAAGAGCTGGATCATGGTGGTGATGTCGGCGAGCCGCGGCACGTTGTGCAGCGTGAGCTTGCGGTCGGTCAGCAGCGCCGCGACCATCAGCGGCAGCGAGGCGTTCTTGGAGCCCGAGATGCGGATCTCGCCCTTGAGCTGCTGGCCGCCCTTGATGCGGAGTCGGTCCATGGTCCGTGCTCCTCAGATCTTCGGCAAGGTGACGCCGCGCTGGCCCTGATACTTGCCGGCCTTGTCGCGGTAGGAGGTCTCACAGGGCTCGTTGCCCTGCAGGAACAGGAACTGGCAGGCGCCCTCGTTGGCGTAGATGCGCGCCGGCAGCGGCGTGGTGTTGGAGAATTCCAGCGTCACGTGGCCCTCCCACTCGGGCTCGAGCGGGGTCACGTTCACGATGATGCCGCAGCGGGCATAGGTCGACTTGCCGACGCAGATCACCAGCACGTCACGCGGGATGCGGAAATATTCGACGGTGCTCGCCAGCGCAAAGGAATTGGGCGGGATGATGCAGACGTCGGTGGTGCGATCGACGAAGCTGTTGGCGTCGAACTTCTTGGGGTCGACCACCGCCGAATCGACGTTGGTGAAGATCTTGAAGTTGTTGCCCACGCGCGCGTCGTAGCCGTAGGACGACAGGCCGTAGGAAATCACGCCATCGCGCTTCTGGGCATCGACGAAGGGCTCGATCATGCCCTTCTCCTGCGACATGCGGCGGATCCAGCGATCGGAAAGGATGGTCATTTGGAGGGGGTTTTCGGGGGCTGAGCGTCGGTCTTGGCATCCTCGCGGACGCGTGCCTGCGCCTTACGCCGCTTGAGGTTCGCGCGCAAGGCCGCAGCCAGCCGCTCACTGCGCTCATCCTTCTGAGGGATGGTTTTCGAGGGGGCAGTCATGGCCACAGGATACATCAAGCCGCAAGCTTCTGCGCCAGCGCCGCCGGCACCCGAACCGGCATATCCAGAAGCATCTGCGCGAAGGCCTTGGCCAGCGGATCGGCCTTGAGCGAGGCCATGCCGCCGCCACCCAGCGCCTGGCGCAGCAGGAAGTTGAAGCCCCCGATGCCGGGCAGGCGCCAGCGGCTCACCTTGCCCTGGATGCGATGGGCGAAGTATTTGGCCACCGCCTCCTCAGTCACTTCGGCGTCGAGGATCGGCTCGTACTCGGGCCGGCGGGCGAAGATGCCGATATTGGCGTTGTCGCCCTTGTCGCCCGAGCGGCCGTAGGCCAGCGCCACCAGCGGCACGGTCGTCGTTGCGGCATTCGGGCCGGTGGTTGACAAGGGCGGCGCGGGCGGCGCCTCGGCCGGCAGATCGGCAGTCCGGAAGCCGCCGCTCTTGGCGCCCTGCTCCATCGCGAAGCTGCGGCCGTCGAGCTCGATCCTCACCGGCACCAGCGTCTTGGGCACCAGACAGGAGAACATGCGGATCACCGGCGAGGGCGCACTGCGGCCGGCGCCGAAGCTGCCGGTCATGCCGACCACGCCGCCGGTCGCCATGGGCGCGATCTCGCGGCCGAGCAGGCTGAGCGCCTCCTTCTGGTCGTGCTTGGCCGCGATCTTGACCACGACCTCGCGGCTGTCCTGGGCGCGCGCATGCGGCCCGTAGGTCGCCTCGCCGCCGATGACCTCGATCGAGACGTCCCGGTAGTCGCCCATGTTCCGCTCGCGGAACATGCGGCGCGTCTTCTTGATGATCGCCTCGGCGCTCGCCGTGCCCTTGGCCACCGCCTCGCGGCCGCCCAGCATGAAGATGGTGCTGAGCTTGTAGCCGTCGGGCCAGGTGGTCGAGGCCTTGTAGGTGTCTGTCGGCGGCCGGCCCCTGGCGCCCGTCACACGAACGCGGTCCTTGCCGACCTGGGTGTAGGTCGCCTGGGTGAAGTCGCAGACCACGTCCGGCACCCTGTAGGCGCGCGGATCGCCGATCTCGTAGAGCATCTGCTCGGCGACGGTGGCCGTGGTGATCAAGCCACCGGTGCCCTCGGGCTTGCCGAGTACGAACGAGCCATCGGCCTCGACCTCGGCCACGGGGAAGCCGATGTCGTCGTAGTCGGGCACCAGCCGCCAGTCGGTGAAGTTGCCGCCGTTGCACTGGGCGCCACATTCGATGATGTGGCCGCAGAGCGTGCCGGCGGCGAGCTTGTCGTGGTCGTCCATGGTCCAGCCGAAGGCATGGATCAGCGCACCCAGGGTCACCGCCGAATCGACGCAGCGGCCGGTGATCACCACGTCGGCGCCTTCGCTGAGGGCGCGGGCGATCGGGAAGCCGCCGAGATAGGCGTTCATGCTGGTGATCTTCGCGGGCATCGGGGCGCCGGTGTCCATCTCGCGGATATCGAGCCCGCGAAACTCTTCGACACGCGGCAACAGATCGTCGCCCAGGACCACGGCGACCTTGAGCTTCACACCTGCGGCTTCGCAGGCTTTGAGCACGGCATCGCGGCAGGCCTGCGGGTTCACG
>JADHLS010000483.1 GCA_016780605.1 Reyranella sp. | reverse complement strand
GCATCTCGGATTGATCGTCGTCGAGCTGGTCACCAATGCGATGAAGCACGGGAGAGGAAACGTCACCGTGTCGGTGGTCCGTGAGCCGACTGCCCTGGCCATCGCGGTGTCCGACGAGGGGGCCGGGTTCCCCGCACGCTTCGATGCCGCGGAGAGCGCCGGCCTCGGCCTCAAGATCGTGTCCTCCATGGCCGGTCACGATCAGGAACCGGCGATCCTGGTGGATCGCTCGGTTCCGTTCAGTCGGATCGTGGCGCGAATGGCGGTGAAGGCGGCTGGCGGGTGAGGCTGGCGGGTGATCTCACCCGGGCCAGTTTGCCCGCATGCGGTCGATCTCCGCCTGGCTCGGCTGGTAGGGCGGCGCGGCGGTATCGAACGTCTGCCATCCGGTCTTGCGATAATCTTCCCGCCGGCCCAACGGATCGATCGGCCGCTGGCTGTCCATGATGCTCTCGACGCGGCCGCTATCCTCGTCGCGCACCCGCGCCGTCACCATGGTGCCGCCGCGGCGCACCGCCTCGGAGTAGACCTCGGCGTGCTCGCGATCGACGCCGGCATCGACCAGGGCGCCGACGATCCCGCCGGCGGTAGCGCCTGCCGCGGCGCCCACCGCCGTCGCGGCGAGCCAGCCGGCGGCCACGACCGGACCCAGGCCGGGAATCGCCAGCAGGCCGAGGCCGGCCAGCAGCCCGGCACCGCCGCCCAGCGCGCCGCCGATGCCCGCACCCTTGGCGGTATCGGAAACCTCCTGGACGTCGGCGTACTCCTTGCTGACGTGCTTGTTCGCCAAAAGGCTGATGTCGGAGGCGCGGTAGCCCGCTCTCTCCAGCGCCTCGACAGTCGCCCGCGCCTGCGCGTAGCTGTCATAGACTCGGCATACGGTCTTCATGTCATCTCCTGCGAATTGGGGGTTACTGCTGGGACGTGACGACGTTGCCCTTGTAGTCGACGGCGATCTCCACGCTCTTGCCGTCCTGCGTGGCCTTGCCGCGCCAGATGCCGTTGTCGTCCTTCTTGAGGTCGGAAACGTTGTCGACGCCGCCGTGGGCGATGGCGCGATCGCGTGCCTGGCCCTCGGTGAAGCTGTTGGCGCCCTTCAGCGGCGCGCCGGCGTCGGTCTTGCGCGGCTGGTAGATGTCGGCCTTGCAGGCGTCCATGAACTCCGCCCGGGTGATGCGGCCTTCCGCGGCGACCGGACGGTTGCCGATGCGCATCAGGGCGACATAGCGCACCGCTTCACGATCGGAGAGCACGCCGTCAGCGTTGGCGTCGGCCTTCTTCCACATGTCCTGGCAGTCGGCCTCGCTCGCCGCCCAACTCGCGCTGGTCAGCGCAGTGGCGCCGAGCACCGCGGATGCGGCGATCGAAACAATGGTCCTCACGAGAGTCCTCCGCTGCTTGTTGAGTGAGCAGCGATGTAACGCGCGGTCGGCCAAAGGTTGCTGTGTTGTCGGCGCCCCTTACCGTCGGGCAGAGCGATCGCGCTGATCGCGCAGCCAGCGTTCGGCCTCGGCCCGGCTGCGGAAGATCTGCAGCGGCCGGTTGGAACCGGCCGAATCGGCAAACTGTGCCGCTTGCAGCTGCAGGCCCGAGTGGGCGACGACGATCGCCAGCGGGCCGGTGGCGGCGCGCCCTTCGACGGCGAATTGGCGGACCATCGATCCCAGGCTCTTGAGCTCGTCGATCGACAGGATCCCCTTCGCCTCGGAGGCATCGAACAGCTTGGCATAGGGCATGGCGCCGGCATCGGCGATCTGCACGAGATAGTCGCGCACGTCGGCTGCCGTCATGGTGCCCTCGACCGTGACGTCCACGCGTCGCGCTTCGTGATCGATGTGCCAGGTCAGCGGCATGGCCCCCCCTGGAGCAGTACTTGCCGCAGCCCTTAGGGGGATGCAAGCGAGGGCGACGTCCTAGCCCCAGCGCGCGGCATCGAGACCCTGCGGCGTGAGCATCGCCAGCGATTGCTCGATATGCACCATGACGAACCCGGTATGCGCGGCCGCGGTCAAGGCGCGCTGGATGTCGACCGGGTTGTCGATACCGGCCTCAGCGGCACACTCGTCGATTCGGCGATAAAGTCGCGGTTGCCCGCCGGTGCCATGGTAGAGCGCCGCGACCAAGCGGGCCGCGAGCTCTACGTCTGTAACGCCTGGCATGACCACACCTTCTAATTACACGAGTTGAACGCCCCGTGCCTGAAACATGGGATTTCGGCGGGTGGAAAAACAGGCGAGGATCTTGCCGTAAAGTTGACGCAATCCGGGGCCGCTCTCACGCCGCCTTCTTCTCCAGCGTCGGGTCCATGACGATGGCGTTGTCGGCCGCCGGCTTCTGCAGCCCAAGCGCTTCCGCAGGTGTGCCTTCTAGCCAGGCATCGACGTCGGCCGGCGTCATCAGCAGGACCGGCATCGCCTTCTCATGGATCGGCGCGACGATGCCGTTCGGGGCAGTCGTCAGGATGGAGTAGAGCTTGTGCCGGCCGACGTTGGGCTTGGCCTTAGTGCCGCGGTCGCCGTGCCATTCGCGCCACAGCCCGGCGAAGAAGAACGGCTCGCCGTCGGTCCGCCGGAACCAGCGGATCACCACCGGCTTGCTGGTGTTGCGGTCGGGCTCGGCGAAGGCGGTGGCCGGCACGACGCAGCGCTGGGCCTTGTTGGCGAGCGTGGGCCGCCAATAGGCGCTGTTGGTGTTGCGTACATTGACCACGGGCGCCTTGCTGGCGACGCCAGGCGGCGGCGGGAAGCCCCAGCGCATGGTCTCGAGGACGCGCTGGCTGTCGCGCACCGTGACGACCGGCGCTTCATGGTTGGGATAGACCTCGAGCGCATCGTTGCGCGCGCCGATGACCTCCTCCCATTCCCGCCCGATCAGCGTGTAGTGCCGCATCAGGTTCCGGACTTCCCAGGCGGAGAGGCGCAGGGTGTAGAGGGTGCACATGACAGCGGCGCGAGGCGCTAGCCGAAAGTCCGCGGTGTGAAGGTCCCGTGCAGGCAGAACGGCAGGTGGTGGCGGAGCCGTCCCACGAACAGCGGCTTGCCGGCGATGTCACGCGCATCCAGACCCACCACGTCGGTGCGCTGGCGCTTGGCATCGAAGACCTGTACGGCCACGACGCCCTCGTCCTCCGCACCGTTGGGGGCGGCGATGAAGTAGGGCTCGCCGGGATAGCCGTCGGGCCCGAAATCATGGCGCGTCACCGTGCCGGTCTCGACGTCGAGCTTGGAAAGGTGCTGTTGCAGGCCGCGCGGCTGATCGGGTGGGTTGCTGAGGAAATAGTCGTAGCGATGCCGCTTGGCGACGTAGGCCGGGTTGATGACGGGAAACTCATTGACCCGGTCGGTGTTCCAGGTGCGGCTCGCGACCTTGCCGGTGGCGAGGTCGACGGCAAGCCGGGTCAGGAAGGCCATGCCCTCGGCTGACCAGTCCGACTTCCAGAAATTGCGCACGGCTTCGCCGACGGTCGCGTACTCGGGATAGCGGCAGACATCGATCACTACCGCGCCGTCGTCCTCGTAGGCGTTGGCGAAGTGGAACTGGAAGAAGGCGTCGGTCTCGATGATGCGCGGCTTGTCGTTGCCGTTGCGTGGCACCAGCATGATCAGGGTCGGCTTGCGGCCGTCCCAGTGCAGGCCCTCGTCGAAGCTCTTGAAGCCGAGCAGGAACGACAGCGGCGACTGCAGGATGGGGCCGATGCAGAACACGAGATGGTTTTTGGTCAGGACGAAGTCGTGGTTCATCACGGCATAGGGCAGCGTGATGGTGGGGAGCGCGGTCAGCGAGCCCTTGTGCAGGCGGTAGGGCGTGAGGGTGCACTTGGCACCGTAGTCGATGCCGAAGTTGAACAGCTCGCCGGTGTCGGGGTCGCGCTTGGGATGGGCGGAGAAGGCCTTCACCCTGCCGCCGAAATCCTCGACGCCATGCGTGGCGAGCGTGGCGGGATCCATCGCATAGGGCGGGCCGCCTTCCCATAGCGACAGCAGCCGGTCGCCCTCGACCACCACCGAGGTGTTGGAGACGTTGGCGGGTTCGCGGAAGGCGTTGCCCAGCACGCCGCCCGGCCGCGCGTTGCCGAAGCCGCGATTGACGACACGCTGGGCCCGGGTCTCGTCGCGATAGTTGTCGGTCGCGACGTAGCGGTTGCGGAAGTGCAGGCCGTCGTCGGCAAAGCGCACCGTCGAGATCATGCCGTCGCCGTCGAACCAGTGGGCGAACCACTTGCCGCCGATGGCGTTGCGGGCCGGACAGTTGTGGTACAGCGTGCCGCGCAGCCAGGAGGGGACCTGGCCGTCGACCTCGTCGAGGCGGTAGTCGTGCTCTTCCTCGAGCGAGCGGAAGCCTGTGGCCCAGGGATGGTCGTCTGTCGTCATCGGGGCGATGATACCACGTCAGGCGCAGATCGTCGGCACCATGGAGCTGGCAAAAGCCTTCAGATCGGCGGCTTTGGCGCCAAGCCGGGCGCGGATGGCGATGGCGTACATGATGGCGCCGGCCATGCGGGCGCGGGCCGCCGGCGCTGGCTTCTTTGGCAGGTCGCTGGCGGCAAAGCCGCGCTCCAGGCTCTTCTCGATGGCCGACAGAAGCTCGGCGGCCGCCTCGCCGATCCTGGGATAGGTCGGCGATTCGACGGCCGCGGTGCCCACGATCATGCAGCCCGGGCGGTGCGGCGGGGCGGTATAGACGTCGATCGCAGCCGAGTAGACGCGGGCGAGCCGCTGCTGGATCGTGCCCGGCCCCGCCAGGATCGCATCGAGACCCTCGATGCTCTTCGCGCCATAGAAGCGCAGCGTGGCGATGTAGAGCTGCTCCTTGTCGCCGAAAGCGGCGTACAGGCTCGGCCGGTTGAGACCGGCCGCCGCCGCCAGCTCGTCGAGCGAGGCGCCGGTGAAGCCCTTGGCCAGGAACACGCCGCGGACCTTCTCCAGCACCTCCTCGGGGTTGAAGCCGCGAGGCCGGCCGGGCGACCGTTTCGTTAATTCTGTACCAGTTCGCATAATTTGCCTTGACGGGAGCCGTCATCCGTATTTTTGTACCGTATCGCATAAAACCAAGGAGGACGCGATGGAACTGTTCGCCTCACCCATGGCCTGCTCTCTTGCCTCGCATATCACGGCGGTGGAGCTCGGTCTGCCGGTCAAGGTCCGGTTCGTCGAGAACAAGAAGACCGACGACGGCGGCGACTATTTTCAGATCT
>JADHLS010000482.1 GCA_016780605.1 Reyranella sp. | reverse complement strand
CGGCCGCGCCACCGGCGGCCAGGTCGCGCATGACCAGGCGCCGACATCGCCAGGCCCCAGCCGTCGCGGCCAGTACGATGCGCCGCCGCCTGCCGGCGATGCCGCGTCACCTTCGGGGCCGCCCTCTGGACCATGGGGACGCACGCGTATCCCGCAGACCGAGCCCGCGCCGGCTCCGCCGGCGAAGCGGCCGCGCCTGCGTGAGGCCGAGCCCGTGCCGCCGTCGGATTCCAAGGCAGGGCCCAAGGCTCCGGCCGGGCGGCGCAGCGATTCGATCGGTGAGGCGATGGCCAAGTCGGCGGCCCGCACCGTGACCAATGTGCTGGTGCGGGAGGCCACCAAGGCCGTCATGAAGAACGGCGGCTCGATCCTGCGCGGCGTGCTGGGGTCGATCCTGAAGTAGCGATCAGGCCTCGACCACGAGGGTTCCGTCCATGTCCTCGTGGCCGTCACCGCAGAATACGTCGCAGAAGAAGGCGAAGCTTCCGGCCTTGTCGGGAACGAGATTCACGCGCGTCTGCTGACCGGGCACGATGTCGGTACGGATGGCGAAGTCGGGCATCTTGAAGCCGTGGATGCGGTCCTCCGAGGTGAGCACCAGCACCAACGGCTGGCCGCGTTTGGCCACGACCTTGTTGGGCGTGAACTCGAACTTCTTGGCGCTGATGCGGATCTCGGCGGGTTGGTCCGCGGCAAGACGCGCGACTCCCCCCATCGCGCTGCCGGCGAGCAGCGCGATCAACGTTCTACGGTGCATGGCTCAGCCCTTGGTGACGGGCAGTTCGACCAGCGTGACCTTCTGCGCCACCGTCACGTCGCGCGTGCCGAGCCCCGGCATGGCGGCGTCGTAGGGCAGCGGCGTGCGCTTGGGCTGCGAGCCCGGCGCGGGCAGGGGGAAGATCAGCGACTTGGCGGCATGATGGGCGATGTGGCCCGTCATGTGATGGTTTTCCTGGTGGATATGGCCGTAGAGCACCACGACGTTCTGGTAGGGCATCAGCAGATCGATGGCCTTGGCGCCGTCGGCGGTCGTCCAATCCCAGTCCGGCTTGAGGTCGAACAGCGGCCGATGCGTCAGCACGACGATGCGATCATCGGGCTTGCGCTGCTTGAGGTCGGCGGCCAGCCAGGCCAGCTGTTCGTCGCCGAGCTTTGCGGCCGGGTCGGAGACGTTGTCCAGGACGATGAAGTGCACGCCCTTGTGGTCGAAAGTGTAGTTGGTGGCGCCAAAGAATTCCTTGTACGCCTCGCCCTTGTCGAGCGAGGCGTCATGCTCGCCCGGCATGAAGCGCACGTCCTTCACATTGAGAGCCGAGACGATCTCGCGGAACCGCTTCATGCGCTCGCGGCGCACCTTGGGATCGTCGGTCGTGTGGGTGAGGTCGCCGGTGAACACGATGAAGTCGGGCTTGTTGGCGAGCCCATTCACCGTCGCCACGGCCTTTTCCAGCGTGTGCTCGGCGTCGGGATTTGCCGGGCCGCTGTAGCCCCAATGGGTGTCGGAGAACTGGACGAAGTGGAAGTCGCTGCCCTGTGCGGCGGCCTTCCGGTCGGGGAACAGCCCGGCGGTGAAGGCGACGCCCGCCAAACCGGCAAGCCTGAGGAAATCGCGGCGATCGGCATCTTGCATGGTTGCCTCCTGGAGAACCTACCCAGCACTACCGGTGCGGCCGCGGCGATATTCCGCCCGGAATAAAATCGACCGAGGCCCGGTATTGTTGTCCTATGCGCTGCATGTCCGAGGCGCCGAACCCCGATGCGGCAGCGGTGGCGCGGTTTCGCGCCACCGTGGTGCCGCATCTCGACGCTGCCTACGGCTTCGCGCGCTGGCTGACCCGCGACCCTGTGCTGGCCCAGGACCTGGCGCAGGAAGCGATGTTGCGGGCGTTGCGTTACTTCCACGCCTTCCGCGGCGAGGAGGCGCGGCCGTGGCTGTTGCGCATCGTGCGCAATACCTGGAGCGACCTGCGCCAGCGTCGTGGCGGGGCCGACCAGACGCTGGACGAGATCGAGGACCGGCCCGCCGATGGGCCCGACCCCGAGCAGAACGCGCTGGTGAGCGACCGCCGCCGCCACATCGCCTCGGCCTTGGCGGCGTTGCCGGCGGACGCCCGTGAGATCCTCGTGCTGCGCGAGATCGAGGATCTTTCGTACAAGCACATCGCGTCGGTGCTCGACCTGCCGGTCGGCACCGTCATGTCGCGCCTGGCACGGGCGCGCGAGAAACTGGCGGCCGAGCTTGCCGGCCGCCTGGGAAGGAGAGGTCATGGATTGCCCGACCTGTGAAAGCATGGTCGACGCCTATGTCGACGGCGAGCTGTCGGCGAACGAAAGCGCCGATTTCGAGCGCGCCCTCAGCCAATGCCCCGCCTGCCGGCAGCGGCTCGAGGCGGCTCGCGAGCTGAGCGGCCTGCTGCGCGCCTTGCCGGCCGAGCCCGCGCCCGATCTTCTGCGCGCGCGCATCGAGCGCGAGCTGCGGGAAATCGCCGGCCGGCCATGGCAGCGCGCCCGCCAGATGGCGATGGCGGCCAGCGTGATCGTGGCGCTGGGCGTCGGCTGGATCGGCGGCAGCCTGACGACACCCGGCGCGCGCGAGACCAACGAGTTGCTGGCCGGCTACCTGCGGGTCTCGATGAGCGACAGCGGCGTCGAGGTCGCGTCCTCGGATCGCCACACCGTGAAGCCGTGGTTCGCCGGCCGTATCGACTATGCGCCGCCGGTGCACGATCTCACCGCCGAGGGCTTCCCGCTGCTGGGCGGCCGCGTCGATCTGGTCGACGGCCGCAAGGTCGCGGTCCTGGTCTATCGCCGCAACCAGCACCGCGTTGCGCTGACGCTTTGGCCGTCGAAGTCGAGCACCGGCACCACGCCCGACTTCGAGGAGCGCGACGGCTTTGCCCTCGCCAGCTGGCGGCGCGGCGGCTTCGAGATGCATGCGGTCGCCGACCTGTCGCCGGCCGAGATGAAGGGGTTTGTCGCCGCCGTCGATCAGGCGATCGCGGCCGATCGCTGATCGCGCCTTGCTCAGGCGAGCCGGTCGAGCTCCTTGACGATGGCGTCGCCCATTTCCTGGGTGCCGACCTTCTTCACGCCGTCGGTCTTGCCGCCCGCCAGCAGGTCGGCGGTGCGGTAGCCCGCCTTCAGCACGTTCTCGACGGCGGTCTCGACCAGGTCGGCTTCCTTTCCGAGGTCGAACGAGTAGCGCAGCATCATGGCATAGGAGAGCGTCTCGGCCAGCGGATTGGCCAGGCCCTTGCCGGCGATGTCGGGCGCACTGCCGTGGATCGGCTCGTACAGCGCCTTGCGCCGGCCGGTGGCGTCGGGCGCGCCCAGCGAGGCCGAGGGCAGCATGCCGAGCGAGCCGGTCAGCATCGAGGCCTCGTCCGACAGGATGTCGCCGAACAGGTTGTCGGTGACGATGACGTCGAACTGGTTGGGCGCGCGCAGCAGCTGCATGGCGAGCGCATCGGCGTACATGTGCTCGAGCTTCACGTCGGAATACTTCTCCTTGTGCAGCTTGGCCGCCTCCTCGCGCCACAGCACGCCGGTATGCATGACGTTGGCCTTCTCCGACGACATCACCTTGTTCTTGCGCTTGCGCGCCAGCTCGAAGGCGACGGCGCAGACGCGACGGATCTCGGGGGCCGTGTAGCGCTGGGTGTCGAACGCCTCGACCTCGCCCTTGGCATTGGTGTGGCGGCCGCGCGGCTCGCCGAAATAGACGCCGCTCGTCAGCTCGCGGATGATCATGATGTCGAGGCCCTTGACGATCTCGGGCTTGAGCGAGCTCGCATCGATCAGGGCGTCGAACACCTTGGCCGGGCGTAGGTTGGCGAAGAGATCCATCTCCTTGCGCAGGCGCAGCAGGCCGCGCTCGGGCTTCTTGTCGAACTCGACATTGTCCCACTTCGGGCCGCCGACCGAGCCGAACAGCACGGCATCGGCCTCGAGCGCCGTCTTCATCGTGGCGTCCGCCAGCGGCACGCCGTGCTTGTCGAGAGCGGCGCCGCCCACGATGTCTTCCTTGATGTCGAAGCCGACCGCGCGCTTCTTGCCCATCCAGGCGATGATCTTGCGCACTTCGTTCATGACTTCAGGGCCGATGCCGTCGCCGGGCAGCACCAGCAGATTGCGGTTGGACGCCATTGTCTTGCTTCTCTCGCGGTCTACGAATCGAGGATGAGGGGATCGATGATCAGGCGGCCGGGTGCAGCCAGGGTTGCGCCTCCTTCTGGCGCTCCTCGAAGGCGTCGATCTCCGACTTCTTCTCCATGGTGAGCCCGATATCGTCGAGGCCGTTCAGCAAGCAGTGCTTGCGGAACGGGTCGATGTCGAAATGCACCGTGCCGCCGTCGGGTCCCTTGATCTCCTGCTTCTCGAGATCGACCTCGATGACGGCGTTGGAGCCACGGCTCGCATCGTCCATCAACTTGTCGATGATCTCCTTCGGCACCTTGATCGGCAGGATGCCGTTCTTGAAGCAGTTGTTGTAGAAGATGTCGGCGAAGTTCTCGGAGATGACGCAGCGGATGCCGAAGTCGAGCAGGGCCCACGGCGCGTGCTCGCGGCTCGAGCCGCAGCCGAAGTTGGGGCCGGCGACGATGATCTTGGCGTTCTGATAGGCCGGCTGGTCGAGGACGAAGTCCTTCTTCTGGCCGTCGGCCGTCCAGCGCAGCTCGTAGAACAGACCCTCCTTGAGACCGGCCCGCTTGATGGTCTTCAGGAAGTTCTTGGGGATGATCATATCGGTGTCGATATTGACCATCGGCATCGGCGCGGCGACGCCGCGCAGCGTCGTGAATTTTTCCATGAGCTCCCTCGCGAAACGCCGGAATAAACGGGCTTTTGGCCCCCCGGTCAAGCCGCGCCGGCCGGCCCCATCCGCCTGTCAGGTCCGCCTGCCAGGTCCGCCTGTCAGACCCTGGACAGGCGGGTCGCCAGGTCCAGGTTCACCCGTGTGGCGATACCCGGGATGAGAAACGCATCGACCACCCACCAGATCCCGATGATCACGATGCCGACCAGCCCCACGCCCACGAACACCGTGATCCAGGAAATCACGGAAATGATCGCCATGGCGGCCCCCGAGCCCGTTTGCCCCAGATAGAACCGATGGACGCCAATCCAGCCCAGGAAGAACCACAACAGATAGGCGATGCCCGTGGACTTCTTGGCAGCGTCGTATTGCATCAATCGC